>NZ_JAMPJY010000035.1:0-65277 GCF_039961875.1 Trichocoleus sp. ST-U2
GTTATTCCAAATCCCAAGAAATGCTGAGACATTCAATCCGCTTGTTACTTCACTACTTGAGATTTGGAGATGTCCCGATTCCTGCTTGATTCCTCCCACTATTCAGCAACGCCTTTATTTTTTCCAAATCATCTCTAGTAAATTGCCCATAATCAGGGAAACTCAGCCTGCCAGCGAATGCTGGAGAATTAACAAACCTGCTCTTAGATGCGATCGCTTCAACATCAGCGGTTTTGCCTCCTATATCACTATCCGCAGGCTGAAATTCTGGCAAAATTAGCTAAGGAACGGTTATACCCTGCTGTGTTGCTCGAAAATTGGAATAGCGATCGCCCTTACCTAAAAAAGAGCTAACTTTTCCTCTATCTATGTGGATTGGAAGTGAGACTAGGATAAATCAAACTGTCCAAATGCCTTTTTTTCTTGTATTTTATTCTTATTAGAGAGATATCAATAATTCCTCATGTATTATTAATAACACTATTAAGTCAAGGTTCTCTAACTCTATGTTTAAGTAAATCAATGTAAAAATAGACTCTTGTAAATTCCTTAAAAAAACCGTTCTAAAGGCTTGTATAAATAGCGTTGACCAGAGGTGCCGAGATGCCAAACAATAATCAAGCTTCGGATTGGAATTACGATCCAAACGATCCCTATTCTCCAATCTACTATAAGGGAGCAGTCGTTGGATTTATAAAACCAGAATATGCACTCCGAATCGTTGACTTTCTCAATGAAGATGAAAGGCTACGCAAAGCTCTCAAAATGGCCTGTTTTGACTTGATAACTGAGGCAGGGGGCGATACGAGTAGAGTCGATCTTCTAATGAAAAGATATATTGCAAGTACCGAACGTCCTAAATATGGATCGGCGGCGGTCGCCTTGCTGTTAAGGGATAGACAAGATGAACTTGATATTAGTGATAAAGAATTTGCCCGATTCTGCGATTCTTATCGATTGTCTTGGAAAGAGCTGAAAGAGATTTTTCTAGGAAAAGAAATTAACGATAATCAGCTAGGGCCAATTGCACGAATCGTAGGGAAATCTATTGAAGAGCTGATTGAAGTGCGGGATGGACCACCTCCCAGAGGCGATCGCTAATGTGAGTAAGCGTGCCGGAAAAATTAAATACAACTGATTATTCGGGAAATTTGAGGCTGGAGAAGATTTACCAATCTTTAATCACTTTCCTGAATCAAGGAATACCAGTAGTTGTCATTTGCTCTGAGCAGGTGATAACAAAAGCGCCTGAAGTTATAGACGAGAAGAAGGACTTATGTAATCTAAAATCAGCTTTCCACTCAGTACACCTAGAGAAAGGCGATCGCGCTGTTGGATTTTCAACTTGCCTTCCAACAGTTGCCAATTCCGATTTTAGAATTAAATTTTGTTAAGATAAACTGGACTCTCGCGATCGCCTGACGGACTTACTGGCAATACCAACAGACATCCGTCAACTAATTCGCTCATTCCCCCAGCATCCTTGGAGACTCTTGATGTTACGACTTGAACATATCAGTAAAATTTATCCCACCGGCGAAGTTCTCAAGGATGTCAACTGGGAAGTCAAACCGGGCGATCGCATTGGCTTAGTCGGCGTTAACGGTGCCGGAAAATCGACTCAGCTCAAAATTATTGCAGGGGAAATGGAACCCACTGCTGGGGAAGTGATTCGTCCTGCAAATTTGCACATTGCCTATCTGACTCAAGAATTTGAGGTAGATCCGACGCGCACTGTGCGAGAAGAACTTTGGACGGTTTTTAAAGAAGCCAACGAAGTACAGCACGCTCTAGCGCAGGTGCCGAGAGAAATGGAAACTGCGAATCCAGAGGAATTAGACCGCCTGATCCACAAATTGGATCGGCTACAGCGGCAATTTGAAGCGTTGGATGGCTATGGGTTAGATGCACGGATTGAGAAGATGTTGCCAGAAATGGGGTTTGCGCCAGAAGATGGCGATCGCCTCGTTAGTGCTTTCAGCGGTGGCTGGCAAATGCGGATGAGTTTGGGCAAAATCTTACTCCAAAAACCCGATTTATTACTACTGGATGAACCAACGAACCACCTGGATCTAGAAACCATTGAGTGGTTGGAAACCTATCTCAAAGGGCTGAAGACTCCAATCGTGATAGTATCGCACGACCGAGAATTTCTCGACCGTCTTTGCACCCAAATTGTAGAAACAGAACGCGGCGTTTCTACCACCTACCTAGGCAACTACTCGGCTTATTTACAACAAAAAGCAGAAAACCAAGAAGCCCAACTCAGCGCCTACGAACGCCAGCAAAAAGAACTAGAAAAGCAGCAAGTCTTTGTTGATCGTTTCCGTGCTAGTGCTACCCGCAGCACCCAAGCGAAAAGCCGTGAGAAACAACTAGAAAAAATCGAACGGATTGAAGCGCCGACTGGGGGATTAAGAACCCTGCGCTTCCGCTTTCCTGACGCTCCCCGCAGTGGTCGCGAGGTGGTAGAAATTCAGAATTTGGTACATACTTACGACGAAAAAATTCTATTTTTAGATGCGAATCTACTAATGGAACGAGGCGATCGCATTGCCTTTCTCGGTCCGAACGGGGCTGGAAAATCAACCTTGTTGCGTCTAATTATGGGCATGGAACAACCTACTGAAGGTTCAGTTCAATTAGGCGCTCACAACGTGATTCCTGGCTACTTTGAGCAAAATCAGGCGGAAGCGTTGGATCTGTCTAGAACTGTCATGGAAACTATCCATGATGAAGTTCCTGAGTGGAAAAATGAGGAGGTTCGCACACTTCTAGGACGCTTCTTGTTCAGCGGTGACACCGTATTTAAAAAAGTTGAGGCTCTGAGCGGGGGTGAAAAAGCTCGTCTGGCGTTAGCAAAAATGCTTTTACGCCCAGTTAATTTAATGATTTTGGACGAGCCTACTAACCACTTGGATATTCCGGCTAAAGAAATGTTGGAAGAGGCAATCCAAAACTACGAAGGTACGGTAATTTTAGTCTCCCACGATCGATATTTTATTTCCAAAGTTGCCAATAAAATTGTCGAGATCCGTGACGGCGAATTCCGCCTGTATCGAGGAGATTACCATTACTATCTAGACAAAATTGCTGAAGAAAAAGAGCAGGCAAGATTAGAGGCTATCGCTGCTGATAAAGCTGCTAAGAAAGCTGCAAAAGCTGCTAAGGAATCTAGCAAACGCAAATAAAGTCTAGAAGTCGTTTTTTAAATGCAGAGAACGTAAAGAATCGTCGCAAAGGAACGTCAGCAGTAGTCTCACCACTGCTGACGTTCCTTTGGCAATAAAGATAGGTTTAAACCCTTGCTTATTGCGTTCTTGAGAGCTAAAAAGGTACGGCGCTTAGGGTGGGCTTTCTAAGTTTCCAAAAGCCTTACTTTAGGTAGATGCAAGTTATAATAAAAAGACTTAAGTTTCCATCGCTGGAGGAAATCGTGCCACTTTCCTCGACCTGGCGAACAACCAGCAACAAGCCTTAGAAATCTTGGAGCCTTGGAAGCCGCTTTATGCAGACTTTCCTTGTCCTCTCAACTACGAAACGCCTATGCATCGGCTGGCTGTAACTATGGCGGCTCAAGGCACCGACGAGCTAGCCAACCAAGTCACCGCAGAACTGTATCGCTGGTTTCTCTATGCGATCGCGATCGCTCTTGGCAGATCCCGCTGAGTTAGAAACCACTCTAAGCTCCAGCCAGAATCGGGAATTGTTTCGTTTTCTTGACATATCACGGTCGATCTGTTCTTAAAGCCAAAAAGCCTGCTTGCAAAGCCTGTACCTTATTAGACTTGTTTGCTAGTGCGGGTTAGATGGTTTAACAGACACAACAACCGGGGAAGACCAACGCATCGTGGCAGACTAGGCGATGTGTAAGCTTGACGCCTACTGATCTTGCAGGTGCGTCAAGCGGTTGTCATCAAGGGAGTAGCGCTCCCTTACATACTTTTAGCGATCGCTTCCTACCAGGACTGTCTTCAGAACCCTGTAATAAAATAGTCATCCGATCTAGAGAGAATTGCTGTGCTGTCTCTGGCAAAAAAACTAAAAAAGCTAACAGAAGCTGCTAAAAATAACACTGCGAGTACAAAGGGCGATGATATCATGACGGAGAAATTACTGAAAACAAAGGGCAATTGAGTATGGCGCAAGCACCTGTCTCTCCCGTGGTGCTAGTCATTCTAGACGGCTGGGGCTACCGCGAAGAAACCGATGGAAACGCCATAGCCGCCGCTAACACACCTGTGATGGATAGCCTCTGGGCAGTCTATCCCCACACACTCATTTACACCTCCGGCAAGGCTGTAGGGTTGCCAGAAGGTCAGATGGGTAACTCAGAAGTAGGCCATCTCAACATTGGTGCTGGTCGGGTTGTACCGCAAGAATTAGTTCGGATCTCAGACGCCGTGGAAGACGGTAGTTTACTGAGCAATCCTGCACTGGTGCAAGTCTGTCAGGAAGTCAAGAGCCGGGGTGGTAAGCTTCACCTAGTTGGGCTTTGTTCCGAAGGTGGGGTGCATTCTCATCTGGCGCATCTTCTAGGATTACTGGATTTAGCGAAAGCGCAAGAGATTCCCTCAGTTTGTATCCACGTGATCGCAGATGGGCGCGATACCTATCCCCACGAGGGGATAGAGGCAATTCAGAAGATTCAAGACCACATTGACCAGATTGGGGTCGGGCGCATTGTCACCCTCAGCGGTCGCTACTACGCAATGGATCGAGACCAGCGGTGGGATCGGGTGAAACGCGCCTACGATGTGATGACTCAGGATGGCTTAGGAGATGGTCGCTCGGCGCAAGAAGTTTTGCAGGCTTCCTATGCTGAAAATGTCACAGATGAATTTATCATCCCAACCCGAATTGCTCCTGGAGCTATAGAAGCGGGGGATGGTGTGATTTTCTTTAACTTCCGACCTGATAGATCCAGACAACTTACCCAAGCCTTCGTGTCTCCAGGCTTTAAGAGGTTTGAACGACAGCATATCGAGCCACTGAGCTTTGTTACTTTTACTCAGTACGAACCGAATTTACCAGTTTTGGTGGCTTTTGAACCCCAGAACTTGAGTAACATCCTGGGAGAAGTCATTGCCAATCGGGGACTGCGCCAGTTTCGGACTGCTGAAACCGAGAAATACGCCCACGTTACTTATTTCTTCAACGGCGGTCGGGAACAGCCTTTTGAAGGGGAGGATCGGGAACTGGTACCGAGTCCAATGGTTCCAACCTATGACCAAGCACCGGAGATGTCAGCAGCAGCGGCGACGGATGTAGCGATCGCTGCCGTTGAAAAACGCATTTACTCCTTCATGGTCATCAACTACGCCAACCCAGACATGGTGGGGCATACAGGTCAGATGGAACCAACAATTCAAGCCCTGGAAACGGTAGACCGATGTTTGGGACGCCTTCTAGAAAGCATCAATAAGGCGGGTGGCACGGCGATCATCATTGCCGACCACGGGAACGCTGAATATATGCAGGATAAAGAAGGGAACCCTTGGACGGCTCACACAACGAACCCTGTGCCCTTTATCCTGGTGGAAGGGGAAGGGTTAAAAATTCCCGGCTATGGGACTGAAGTGACTTTGCGAAATGATGGACGTTTATCGGACATTGCACCGACGATTCTGGAAATCTTAAAGCTGCCACAGCCAGTAGAGATGACAGGTCGTTCGATGCTGGTTCCTCTGGAATTTGATGTCCGCGCCAATCGCACACCCGTGCGAGTTTCTCTGTAAAGTGCTAGGAGCTAATAGCTAATGACTCATTGCATCTTTCTGATGCTTAGCGGTTAGCTCTTAACGATCCGCAATTCACAATTCTTAAAAACTGACACCGAACAACCAACTATGAATTTATATAGCATCCTGCAAATTATATGGGCGGTTTCTTCCGCAATTCTGATTGTTTTAGTGCTGCTACATAGTCCTAAAGGAGACGGAATTGGGGGGATTGGCGGACAGGCTCAATTGTTTACCAGCACTAGAAGTGCAGAAACAGCCCTAAACCGAGTAACCTGGATATTCACTGTCATCTTTCTGGGTTTGTCGGTAATTTTGAGCATGGATCGGTTATGGCAATAGCATCAAATCGTGACGCATGATAAATGATGATTTTTGAGTGGAAAAAGGAGAAAAGTGGGAAAGTAAAAAAGGCGAAACCCTCAAACTTTCAAACTCTTAAACGAAGCCTACAGAACCGCCTGTGGTATCCAAACTCTTTTCAAAACTCAAAACGATTCATTCGGGTGGGGATCGCGATCGCTACTTGCTTATTGGCGGTTTTAGCCCATTTTCGAGTGGTGGATGCGGGTGATGTTTGGGCGTCTGAAGGGTCACGCCCGCTATCAGCAACCTCCCTGCCGACACTCCAAGCGCACGTCTTACCACCGACACTGTTGCAATGGCAAGATACCAGCAACAGTGGTGATTACTTCTCTCAGGTGAAGCCTACCCCCGTTGGCTATCTGGTTTGGTCGCAGTTTCCGGTTAAGGTGTTCGTAGAGATGCCAGAAACTTCCACCGCCAGCCAACAGTGGGCAAGTGCTGTGTTAAAAGCTGTGCAGGAATGGCGCGTTTATTTGCCCCTCCAAGTGGTCGAGCAGTCAGAGATAGCTGATATCAAGATCGTGCGATCGCTTCCTCCCCTCAAGCCATCCTTTAACCGCCGCACCGGGGAATTTCACCTGCCTCGCGCTCGTTCTGCTGAAACCCGCTATGAATTCTACCTCAACCCAGCGACGGGCACGCCATCTGTACTATCCCATCGATTTACAATCCAATTGAGTCCAACTCAAACCGGCGACTATATTCAATCCGCTGCCCGTCACGAACTAGGTCACGCACTAGGTATCTGGGGGCACAGTCCTTTAGAAACAGACGCCCTGTATTTTTCCCAGGTGCGTAATCCTCCCCAGATTTCTTCGAGAGATATTAACACCCTCAAGCGGATCTACGAGCAGCCAACGCGACTGGGATGGCCTTTGTCCAATGCCACCCAAAGCCAGCTTAAGCTTAGAGTAGTGGCGAATAAAACAATACGCGATTACTCCTTGAGAAGGATGACTAGCTGATTTTCGTTCTCCCTGGATAACGCCAATCACTCAACTGGACTCGCCGTTCCTGTAGCAACTCAGTATAAAGTTTTACTAATTGCTCGATGTTGCGGCTAAGGGTATATCGCTCTAAAACCCTTGCGATCGCTTTTTGTCCCAGTCGCTGCGTAAACTCCGGGTTGCCTCGTAACACAGGCAGTAGAGTTCGCAACTGCCCCGCAACCCCTTGAGTTCTGAGAATTATCCCAGCGTCTCCCTCTAATGGATTCCCCTCCAAAACTTCACCATCAGCACCAGCATCAGTTGCTACACAGGCGACGCCACAAGCCATTGCTTCTAGTAGGGAAAGTGAAAGTCCTTCCACCAGAGAAGGCAGAATAAACACATCAGCTCCCCGCAAAATTTCGATTCGCCGTTGCTCATCCGGTTCGGTTCCCCACCAGATGATTCCGTATTCTGAGTCGTAAAAAGGCTCTAAAGAGGGCTTCATCGGCCCGTCGCCGACAATTAATAATTTACACTCCGGCCCCATTTCTGACTCTTTCCAGGCTCGGAGCATTGCTTCCACATTTTTTTCGGTAGCAATTCGACCCTGGTAGACAAAGAGGCGCTTAGCGTTTAATTCAGATTTGATGTTAGAAGGCCCTGGACAATACTTCTGGACATCAACGCCATTCGGAATTACAGCTACCTTTGATGCTGCCACTCCCAATCGTGCGAGTAAATCCCGCTGAACTTGAGAAAAGATAACCGTTCGGTCGTAATACGCCAGGAAAGGTGCATACAGCTGATAAGTCAAAAGCTGAGTCCCTGATTTGAGATTTCGTCGCTTCCCGTCAAAAGGGGTATGGAAGGTGGAAACCAGGGGTAAATTCAGTTCTTCGCAGATTTCCGGCAGTAGGAAATCTAGGGGTGATAAAGTAAGCGAGGCATGCACCAGGTCTGGCTTTAGCTCTTCAAGCGATTGAGTCAAAACCTTTCTCGATCTCAGGGTGGGAATCGTATAAACCTGGGACTTGTACAGGAAAGGTAGAGACACTTCTTCACATCCAGGCCAAGCCTGGAGGTCAGATTCTTCGTCTTGGGCAAAGTGGAGAAAGCTAACTCGATGGCCCTGGTCTAACAACGCATTCGTAACTTCTCGACTGTAGGTGACATTGCCGCAAAAGGGTGATTTTTTTCCGAGCCAGGCTATGTGCATTTTCTAAGAGTTTTGAGTTTTTAGTTTTGAGTTTTGAGTTATGAGTTAATCATTCAAAACTCGTCATTCAAAACTCATCACTTTTCTTTTCCTGTACCGGAAATATACCAGGTTAGGAGTCCTCCTGCGATCGCAATCGCTGCTAAACCGAGAAATACTGCCTGTAACCCTAAAATCGTCTCTGCAACGCCTGCTAAGGCTAAAGGCAAGCTGAGAGCAATATTAATGACGTTGTTTTGTAACCCAAAAACTTTCCCTCGCATTTGGTCGGGAGTTTCGGCTTGGATGGTTGTTTGCATCGGGATAGCCACCAGCGACCCAAAAAAGCCCAAAAGCGTTGTCAACAGGAATGCCAGCAATAGCTGCTTCGTAAACAATCCCAGACCAACCAAAGAGGCTGCCGTTCCGATAGAACCATAGAGGCTGAGCCGAGTATGGGAGAACCGCTGCCCAAAGTGTCCTAGCACCGTTGCCCCCCCAACCATGCCAACCCCACCAGCTGCGAGTAAAAAACCGAACTGAGAGGATTTCAAACCAGGAATAACTTCTGCCATCCGCACAGCTAGAACCGACAGCGCCGCAAAAACTGAAAATAAAATTACCAGTTGGATCAGGGCATTGCGAACGCGGCTTTGTTCGTTTAGGTAACGCAGTCCGTCGCGCAGGTCTTCCCAAACATGGGGCGATTCGTGTTCGGGAGCGTTCGTTTTTTCCCCTGTGCGGAGGATCATCAACAGCAATCCCGCGATCGCATAACTGCCACCCACCACCAATTCTTTGCCAATGTCCGCTCCCCCACCCAAGCGTCCCACCAGGGTGTCGGCAATTCCGAGTAACGGCTCTCCCACGGCAAATCCCACGATCACTGAAGCCATCATTGTCATCGTGTACAGCGAGTTCGCTGAAAGCAGATGATGGCGTCCCACAACTAGCGGAATCACTGACTGCTCGGCAGGAGCAAAAAACTGCGTCAGTGTAGAAATCAGAAACGTTAATCCCAGCAGGATGCAGAATCCCACCGGCAACCCTCCAAGAGTTAACCAGCCATGCGAGATCCACAGCAGCGGTGGCACTGCCAAAACCAGTGCCCCCCGCAGCAGGTTCGTTGCCACTAGCACTGCCTTCTTAGGCCACCGATCCACATACACACCCGCCACGGAACCAAACAGTATAGCGGGAATCGTAAAAGCCATCATGATCGCCGATACCCACACGCTGATTGTCTGATCGGGTGCTTGAAAGTGAGTGGCAATCAATGCAATCACCAGCACCAGATACACCTTATCCGCTATCTGCGAGAAAACTTGTCCCCCCCATAGCGCCAGGAAATTCCGGTTTTTTAGAACCGGCAAAAATCCTTGTGCGTCCTCCTCTACTTCCTCATTCTTTACTTCCTCATTGACAACCAGATTGGACGGTGAGGCGCTGTGGTTCAACCCTCCATTTGAGGGAGCGTCCGTTTCTGTATCTATCTCTGGGGTTACAGCATCGTCCACCGGGGAGTGGGGGAAAGAAATCGCAGGGCGAACCTCTTCCCATTCAGAAGTTTCAGGGGGTGTTAAGCGCTCGTCAGACAAGGGGCGTGATGTGGTAGGTGTTGACGATCCAGTAAAAGCAGGGTGGGGGCGCTCGGAAGCGGGAACGCTGAGTCCGGAAGAGCGAGGAAATTTTCCTTCCTCAGTCCACCGTTCGCCGTCCTCAATCCTCTGTCTAGACTGACTTAGGGACATTCGAGCTTGTAGATCGGAATCATACCGTTGCATCATGGTTCAGGATAAATTCAGCTGGGACGAGAAACAAGCATCCATCAAAGCAGCAGAGCGAATTGACCGACCAAAGTGATACTGGACGTACTGACGTAACAGTTGCTCTACTGAAACCCAAGCGGAGTCTTCGGAAGGATGAGGGGTTAGGGATGTCGGATGAGTTAATTTTTCATTGCTTTTTCCGTTCTGGGGTAGCTCTGGCTGAGCCAGCTGCTGTAGCAGCGCCAGCTCGATGGCGTTCAGTTTGGTGTTCAGCATCAAGGGCGTTTGTGGATGAACAACTGTTTGGTAGTTCCCACTGGATTCCTCTGGCATTGTGCTTTGACCTTGAGATGAAAAGCCGATGGCTGTAGGCGAGAATTTCTCCTTTACTGCCATGCCTTTTGCTGTACTACCAGACATGCGCGATCGCGCTTCGGCTTGCAGGCGTTCTAATGCTGGTAAGCTCACCGTTCCACCAGCAGCAGTACTAAACCCAACCCGCCAGTCTGGATCGGTAAATTCCGGCATCAGGGGATGCCGCGAGACACAACAATGTTGAACCTGAGGCGCAACGCCAGCCAAAGCCATCAGGTGAAACACCCCGTGGGCTAAGTGAGCTAAAACCAGAGCCGCGCTGTTGGCAGGCAACCGCTCTAACCGATGCAGATGTTCGTTGAGCAGCTCATACAATTCCATTTGCGGCTGATCGCTCAACGCTTGACAAAGAACCACTTCCGCCAAGTATTGGCTGGCTGTCAGTTTTTGGAGATCCTGACTTAAGCCGGGGAAAGATTCTAGCGTTTCTGCCTGAGTAATTTTATCGAGCGATCGCCCTTTGGCAATCAGTAGCTCATTCACTACAAACAAAGCACTCCTACCGCCTAGCTTCGAGTGGTGCTTGCGTGCCCCCGGTGCCACAGCCCGAATCAAACCAAATTCAGGCGTCAAAATCGTTAGCAGCCGGTCAGACTCGCCCAGCGCCATACTTTTGAGATTGATTCCGGTTGCTTTGTAAGTTCGACTCATGACGTGGGGTAATTGGTCAAGAGGTGATGGGTAATTGATCAAGAGGTAATGGGTCAAGAGTTCGCAACTCATTCCCGATTCCCCATTACCGATTCCCCTTTCCCTCCTTCTCCAGCGTATCGCGCTGACGAAGCAGATCGGGACCGTGCGACGTGCCTAACCGCGTCGCTCCTGCCATGATTAACTCCAAGGCTTGCTCCGGGGTACGGATTCCCCCCGATGCTTTAATTCCGACCCGTTCTCGTGCGACTTCTTTCAAAAGTTGGATATCCGCTACTGTGGCACCCCCAAACAAACCAGTGCTGGTTTTTAAAAATGCCACTCCTGCATCCATACATATTTCCGCTGCCAGTCGTTTCTCTGCATCTGTCAGGCGAGTGGTTTCTAAAATTGCCTTGACGGTTTGACCCGTTTCACAAATTTCTGCAATTTCCCGGTGTAGTTCCTCAGTCTTCCCAGTTTTCAACCAACCCTGGTTGATGACAACATCCAATTCCACCGCCCCATTTTCGACGGCTTCTTGGGCTTCGTAGAGCTTAACCGCTGATGTCGTCGCTCCAGAGGGAAAACCGATGACTGTACAAACTTTCGGCTGCTTGCCTTTGAGAAGCTCAGCCGCTTGCCGCACGTATGCCGGATAGACGCACACTGCCGCGAACTGAAACCTGTCAGCCTCTTCACACCACTGCTTAACCTGCTCTGGGGTTGCCGTTGGATTTAGCAGCGCATGATCGATTAATGGAGCAATATCAATATTTGGCTGAGTAACAGCCATTGCTTCTCCTCTCGCTCACCTCACCTATTGTTAAGTTTTATCAGATATTTAAGAAAAATTAAACAAAAGATCGCGGAATCTTCACAGGCTAGTCTGTAGCTTTAATCGTACAGGTCATCCAAATAGACAGTTGTTCTTTCCTTACCTGATGAGGGGTTGACACTCCCAGCCAGAAGATAGTGAGAGAAATTAGATAGTTAAGCTGTCGCAAACTTAGTTCAAAAATTTTTAGGAAAAGGAGAATAAGTTGAAAATGTCTGATAAGCAAGGGTTAATGGCAATGGGTAGCATATTTTTTGTAGTTGGAGCGGGTATGCTACTTGGTAGTTTTGTAAATTACCATCAAACGCAAGATTTTATTAAAAACTCGTCCTCTACTACAGGTACTGTCATTGATTTGAAACTTCAAGCATCTAGAAAATCACATATTTATTTCCCTTTATTCCAATTTCAGACACCAAATGGAGAGATCGTAAAGGTTGAATCCAATATGGGAAGTAATCCACCCGGATATCAGGTTGGGCAATCTGTTCCAATCATTTATAATCCTAATAGTCCGAACGAAGCAGAGATAAACTCTTTTTGGTCGCTTTGGTTTGCAGCTATTTTTTTATTAGGGATGGGTGGTCTTTTTGCCGGAATAGGTTTAAATATGCTTGTTAACTCTTTCCCTATCAAAAAATCTCAAACTACAGGGAATTTTGCTGATGAAGAATCTTTGATAAATTAGGAGTAAACTTTGGTGTACAAAGAATATATCTAGTAATTTTTAGCTCAGTTAAAAAAATTCCAAAATTTTTTTTCCGATATCAGACAGTTAAGTTTTAAGTCTAAGTTTTAGAGCGATCGCTTTGTGTAACCTACTCTAGCTTCAGTTTAATGCAGGTAAAAGCGATCGCTCTTTATCTTAATTGACGCTAGTTTATCTAAACAGCTTATTTTTTCGGTGTCTTTGCTGCCTCAAAGGGCGTGTACTTCCCCCCCAAAGCTTCCACAATCGTGCGGGTATTCGCAACCATCATATTAATGTAAGAATCTCCATCGCTACCAGCAGCACCAATCGAGTCAGAATAGAGCTGGCGTGGGGCTAACTTTACCCCAGATTCCTCGGCTACAGTCTTAATCAAAGCCGGGTTAATTGTTGTTTCTGCAAAAATCGCCGGTACAGTCGCAGCCTTTACAGATTCTACTAATCGCTTTACTGTTTGGGCGCTGGGTTGTTCTTCTGTACTGATGCCAATCAAAGTGCCAGCAACGGGAATGCTATAGGCACGAGCATAATATTGAAAAGCGTCGTGGCTTGTTACTAATTTGCGCTTATTTTCTGGAATCGTTTTAATTTCCTGGGTAATCCAACTATCCAGTTGTTTTAATTCACCCGTTAGCTGCGCCGCATTCTGAGTAAATTTCTCTCTGTCTTCGGGTGATAGCTCAATCAAGGCGTCACGAATGGCATTTACCATTTGAATGACGTTATCAACATCGCCCCAAACATGGGGATCTGGCACCACTTCTCCTCTGCCTTTATCCAGTTGCAAAGACTTCACAACTTCCCCTACAGCAACTTTGCGAATCTTGCCGCCTGTTGCGTTCATCAGTTTAATCAGCCCTGGTTCCAGGTTGTAGCCGTTATATAGAATCAGGTTCGCTTTCTCTAAAGCCTGACTATCTTGGGGCACAGGTTCATAAACGTGGGGATCTGCTCCAGGTTTGAGGATTCCTTGGAGCTGAATTTCGTCTCCCGCCACCTCCGCAGCCAAGTCTTCAATGATAGTGCTAGTAGCAACTACATTAGGTTTGCCATTTGCAATTGGATTTGCACGATTTGAGGAAGGCTGGGTACAGCTGGATAAGGCAAAAGGCAAGAGAATTCCTAGGCAAAGGCTAGAAACCAGAGCCAGAGGATTCCCCGATTTTGCCTGGGAAAGGCAAAAATTACTTTCTTTTACCTTTTGGGAGAGCCTAGAGCGCTGTACCATCAATTTCACCTATCTTTTAGATTATTTCTCTTTATAGATGTTTTCATATTCTTTTCATTATTAGAGTAATCTAAAAAGAAAGCAAGATAAAACCACCCTATGAATACTGCCACCTTCTCTCCTGATACCGATTGGGCAAAAATGGTTTGCCATCTGCCAGCCGTCTCGCTAGAGGCATCTACAGCAATTAAAATCAGCCAGGTGGGAGTGCAGTACCGCATGGTAGAGGCGCTACGGAATGTCAGTTGTGTAGTGGCACCGGGACGTTTAACGGGGATTATTGGCCCCAATGGTGCGGGAAAAAGTACCTTGATGAAGGCGATGTTGGGATTGATTCCCGTGACGGGTGGCACGGTGCTGTATGGCGATAGACCTTTGATGGAGCAACGGGAACGGGTAGCCTATGTGCCACAGCGATCGCAAATTGACTGGACTTATCCGGCGACGGTTTGGGATGCTGTAATGATGGGGCGTGTCAAGAAAACTGGCTGGTTTCGTCGCTTCTCTACGGTAAGCCGACGGGTGGCAGCAGAGGCTTTGGATCGGGTGGGAATGAGCAATTATCGCGCTCGCCCGATTGGACAACTCTCCGGAGGACAGCAGCAGCGGGTATTTTTAGCGCGGGCTTTAGCCCAAGAAGCAGAGGTTTTCTGCTTTGATGAACCGTTTGCCGGGATCGATCAGAAAACCCAAGCAATTATTTTTGACATTTTCCGCGACCTTGCCGACGCTGGAAAAACGGTTCTCGTTGTCAATCACGACTTAGGGGCATCTATCACCCACTTTGATGACTTAATTTTATTGAATACTGAGTTAATTGCCTCCGGTTCGCGCCACGAGGTGCTGAGTCAGGAAAACCTGTATCGTGCCTATGGCGGGCAGGTGATGTTCTTTACAGAAGCAGCTGCGTAGAGGCGGTCTTTATCTCATTATCTATCCGCCCAGAAATATATTTCATCAATCCGCCCGGAGTGAGTTTTAAATTAAAGAAATCACTTCTCACTCCCTCTTAAACTTTGTGTCCTTTGCGCCTGGAGCGGTTAGAATCCTCTAAATTTTTATGTTAGAAGCGTTGATTGAGCCGTTGCAGTACGGCTTCATGCAGCGATCGCTGATTATTGCCATTCTCGTCGGCTTGCTGTGCGCTGTTGTCGGTAGCTATCTGATGGTGCAACGGCTGGCATTGCTGGGAGATGCCATTAGCCACTCGGTTTTGCCGGGGTTAGCGATCGCGTTTATGGTAGGTGCCAATATCTTTGTCGGGGCATTTATTGCCGGGGTTTTGAGTACGATGGCGATCGCTTGGATCAGAACGCGATCGCCAATTAAAGAAGATGCCGCAATGGGTATTGTTTTCTCTGCCTTTTTTGCCCTCGGCGTCACCTTAATTACCACGATCCAAAAAGATAACAAAATTGACCTCAATCACTTCTTATTTGGCAATATCTTGGGTGTTACCGTTGAAGAAGTCCGCGACACTGCGATCATTGCCGCAATTGTCCTATTGGTGGTCGTCCTACTGTACAAAGAATTATTATTTTATACCTTCGATCCATTGGGAGCGCAGGCAGCGGGATTGCCTACTAACTTGCTCAATTTTGGCTTAATGCTGCTGATTGCCTTAACCATTGTTGCCAGCATGAAAGCTGTGGGTGTCATCCTAGTGCTATCGCTGTTAATTACACCAGGAGCAACCGCCTATCTATTAGTGAAGCGGCTGCACAATGTGATGATAGTTGGGGCGGGGATTGGCATTATTTCCAGCATCAGCGGGATGTACCTCAGTTATTACCAAAATTTGCCTTCCGGCCCAGCGATTGTATTAGTTGCATCAGGATTATTTGTTTTAGCTTTATTATTCAGCCCTAGCTACGGAATCTTCACGAATAAACAATCGGATTTTGGACAACTCTCGCCAGTTTGGCGAGAGTTGAAACAGCTGATGCGATCGCGCTCGTAAGGCATATAGATATCCAAATCAAGTTATCGTTTGTCCAACAATTTCTTGGATGTCTCTACCTGCTCCTGTGCTACCTGGACGAACTCCTGTGCTACCTGGAGGAACTCCTTGACTGCTTTGGTATGTTTTTCTGTTGCCTTGGAGTGTTCCTGTGCAGCTTTCACGAATTCCTCTGTTGAGTTTCCATCATGCTGCTGCGATGCCTTCGCGTGCTGCTGCGATGCCTTCGCATGCTGCTGTGTGGCCTTTCCGTACTCTTCTATCAACTTTCCATGCTCTTGGGCGCTCTTTCCACGCTCCTTTAGAGTCTTTCCTACCTCCTCGATTAACTTCCCATGTTCCTCTGAGACCTTCGCGTGTTCCTCTGCGGCCTTCGCGTGTTCCTCTGATACCTCATGCATAATGACTTTACCTTCCTTTTTCTCTACCAACCTGTTTTTTGTACAACCCGCTTGTCTCAGGTTAATACTTGTTTATCCTTCTCATCCTCTGGCTTAATATAGGTTTGGTCATGTTGACCCACTCATCGCAACGACGATCCTACTTATTGCCAACTAGCTCCTTTAAAAGTTGAGAAAGAAGTTGTTTTGAAGTTTCAACTGCATCTGGTTGATTTTGAAGGGAACGATAGCAGCACTTAGTTGAAAGATACCTGCAAGTGGCTGCCGAAGAAAACCCAGGGATAAAACTACTGCGGCGCTAAGTTTATCTAATTTCTTGTTTGTGTTGATCGTTAGAAATTAGGGTTTCAACAAAGTGTTATGTAGACAAATTGTTTAAGAATTTCAGAAGATGAACTACGAGCAATGCAAGGTGCGATCGCTCAGTTTCGTAATGAGGCTGGGAAAGCGATCGCAACCTAAATTGGAATCAATACCAGCACAGTAGTGGCGAGTGCGATTTGCAAGAAAAAGTTTCTCTACAACCTGTGGGGCGATCCTGTGAAATCAGGAAGGTAGGGGCATCCACAAAGAATGCTCCTACCCGATCAAGTTAGAGTCCACTAAGAGTCTGGGAACGAGAATCTAGATGCTCTTCAGTTCTGTTTATGCCTTTGCAGAGCTTGACTTTTCTGGCGTTCCACTGCTGTGGTTGTCAGTTTTGCCATTTTTGTGATGGGTATGTCCATTCCCATTACGCGGCAAAATCACTCCATAACCACCGTGGTTGCGCTCATAAATAACGTTAATCTCACCGCTTTCGGCATTGCGGAACATATAGAAGTCATGATCCACCAGTTGCAACTGTTCCAAGGCTTCGTCCATCGTCATTGGCGGCATTGCGAAGTACTTGGTACGCACCACTTCTGAGGGGAGTTCGGGGGTGCGAGAACCAATGAGATCCTCTGGCACTGGCTCTTGTTCTACCACAATGCCAGTCTTCATTTGAGTCTGAGTCTTCTTATCCAGACGCTTTTCTTTATATTTCCGGAGTTTGCGGGCAATTTTATCGGCAACTAGGTCGATGCTCGCGTAGAGACTCTCGCTACTCTCTTCAGCACGGATTACTGTACCGTTGGCAAAGATAGTCACCTCAGCGGCTTGTTTTGGATTTATCCGGGGATTGCGAGCCACACTAAGATGCACGTTTACTTCGCTCGTCAAACTCTGAAAGTGGCTGACTGCCTTGTCAATTTTTTGATTTACGTACTCACGAATCGCGTCGGTAATTTCAATGTTTTTGCCGTGGATAACAAGCTTCATACCGGATACTCCATGCTGTACCGTTGTGATAATTCAGAAAGCTCAGCAGAATTGCGGCTTTCTCAGTAGCGATCGCGTTCCCGTTTTTTGGTGTTAGCAAACGTTGAACGGAGCCAAAACTTTGAGCAGTAGCAAATTTTTACCGATTTCACACTGTTGCTAGGATGTTCTTGCTGGCAGTCCCTCAGCTAGAGGGGTTGTCAGCAGCCCTATCGCAAATAAGCAACTGCCGATGTTCTTGTTTAGGTTTCCTAGGGTGCTATTTAACTAATGTACATTCCCCAGCTTGGTTGCGATCTCCAAGTCTATCTTTGGGGTTATTTTGAAGAGACATCCTCCCTCAACACTTGAGGTTATAACTTCAACACTAGCACTTTGTATTCTAGAGAACTTATGCCTTTGACTTCTCTTCAGAATCCTTTGCATCTTTTGACATTTCTTGATTCCAGCAGATTAATTATGCAAAAAATATAAGTCAAATTACTGTTGATTTTTGCCATGATTTTAAGTAAGTCTGAAGGGTCTGCTGGGAAAGCCTCGGAGCAACTGCGCCAACTCCGGTTATACAATCGGGGGCAGATGCCCTATTCGGCAGCTTGGGACTGGCAGCGATCGCTGGTTTCCGAACGCATCAACGATCCTAGTCTGGCGGATGCCCTGATTTTGCTAGAGCATCCGCCGGTTTACACGCTTGGGCAGGGAGCCAGTCTAGAATTTCTTAAGTTTGACCCCGCAGCAACCGACTGGGAGGTTTTCCGAGTGGAACGGGGGGGTGAGGTAACATACCACTGTCCGGGTCAGCTGGTGGGTTACCCAATCCTGAATCTGCGCTATTACCAGCAAGATTTGCACTGGTACTTGCGGCAGTTAGAAGAGGTATTGATTCGGGTGCTGGATGTTTACGGGTTAAAGGGCGATCGCGTTGCCGGAATGACTGGCGTTTGGCTGGAAGGCTGTAAGGTAGCAGCGATTGGCATTAAGGTCAGCAAGTGGATTACTATGCACGGCTTTGCCTTAAATGTTTGTCCCGACCTCACCGGATTTGAGCGCATTGTCCCTTGCGGCATTGCTGATAAGTCGGTTGGCAGTCTTGCCCAGTTCGTACCCGGAATTGACTTGCACCAGGTGCGCCAAGAAGTGGCGAAAGCCTTTGCGGAAGTTTTCCACGTTCAGCTAATTGTGCAAAATTGCTAATTGTTTATTGCTGTTTAGTCTTTATTGAGCGTATTGACCTGCAAAAAACTATCTAAGTCAGCGTAGGAGCCTGCGTAGGTCACGGTGGGCACTTCATAGCCCTTTAGATTGACGATATATTGCTTAAAACCAGTCTCTTGCTTTGCCAAAGAGATGAGATATTCGTGAGTGGTTTCTCCCACAGCAATATCCAGACCCAGTTGCTTGGTGGCAGATTCCAGACGAAATGCCGCATTCACCGTATCCCCAATCGCGGTGTAATCGGGGCGATCGCCACTGCCCGTGTTCCCAACCATTGCAAAACCCGTATTAATTCCTGCCCCAATTCGCAGCGGAAAGGGCACGGGATATTTATTGCTCAAATCCATTGTGATTTTATGGAGGGCGCTCACTGCTTGACAAATGTTGAGCATATCCTCATCGGTCACTCCTTGGGGTCCATGAAACCAAATCGCCATGACCGCATCGCCAATATATTTATCAACCCAGCTGCCATACTCTCGGATGATATTTCCTGCATGACGGAACCAAGTACCAATCACCGCCGATAATATTTTTTCATCTAGTTGCCGGGTGAGAACTGTGAAGTCGCGGATGTCTACCACCATGACTGACATCAGACGGCGTACGTGCAAAGTCGAAGTCAGCGTATCCTTGTCCCCGCTTGGCAATGGCTCATTGTTGCGGTTGGCGGTAGGGCAGTGAAACTCTAGATCCGTCTGACCAAAGGTAAGGCGATCGCCATTGCGTAAAGTAACCGGAATACTGACTCGTCTGCCATTGACAAAGGAGCCGTTGCGACTTCCTAGGTCAATTAGGTAGAACTCGCCGGTTTCGGTACACTGCAACATTGCATGGTTGCGAGAAATCCAACGATCCGGCAACACAAAATTGTTGTCGTCACTGCGACCAACTGTCCAGCAGTTACTACTTACCAAGGGGAGATAGCGATTGCCGGACTCGGTACGAAGGAGTAAGTAAGGAGTGGGTCGCAAAGTCACCACAGGCTAGAGAAGCAACGACGCATCGTATGGAGTGGTTAAATTTTAGCTTTCTTCTGGAGCTTGATGGGTAATTTGGGAACCTTTGTAACTAGATGTCCCGACATGAATAAATTTTTCAGGGGACACTTTCAAGATATTTTTAAGCCATAGTAGCAGCCAGCCAAAACAGACCGTCTACCAAGATTGTACTCAAAACGGCTCCACCAAAGGCCCACCAATGCAGCTGGCGCGATCGCAATGGTACCAGACCAACACCTAATAGGATTCCGAGAAGCACGAGTGCCCAACTGGTTCCCCAGGGGGTGCTGACTTGAGCGATCGCACTTTGAAAAACCAGTGATGCCTCGCTTGGTGCAACTTGCATGACGGTTCGCCAGTGTGGAATCAAACCAGCTAAGTAGAAGTATATATCTGTTACTGCCGTGCCAAACAGGGAGCCAAGATAAAATAGGTTGCCGACAAGACCCCAACGGCGGGTCAAACACCATAAGGCAAACGGTAAACCGATGGCTTCCACCGGCAAGTGGATCGTGGGTTCCCAGCGCAGCCAGCCCCAATAAATCGACCCTGCTAACCAACTCCAGCTAAATCCCAGCAGCAAATCTCCCCACACATGAGTCGCAGGACGCCGTCTGAGAACCACGCTCAGCCAAACCCACCCGGCTGTCATTACTAAACTCAGTTCTGGTAGCAGCCGCACTAAAGGGGCTTGCACAAACACTGGCACGGATACCAGAAAAGACGCAGCTGCGAAAACTAACCAAGCTTGGCGGGTGCCGATTCCCCAATCAAAAAACCCCAACAGAGTTTTACTTGGCTGGGGGAGATTACCAGGGACAGAAGAAGATGAATTAGAAAACCAGGTATCGTTAAACAAGATTTTGTTAATATTCTTTACTTTAGTTTACATCTTTTACGATATCACAGGAAAAATGCCCTAGGGGGGGATATAGAAATCTTAGCTGAGTTTTATTGAGCAATACAAGTGGCTTTTCGGAGTAGGGTGGCAGAAAATGAATGGGAAGTTGGGAGAAACTCAGCGTTGAGAGTCGGAGATTTTCTAAAAATTGCTCGTCTTATGTAATGCCTGTGTTATGTGTAGTGGCGCAAGATGCCTCTGCCAGTGACTCGCAAAGAAGAAAGAAGAAAGGCTGACTTGTCTGGAATGCTGCTTATTAGAGGATTTCATGGCTGTATCAAAACGTAAAAAATTGGCGATTCTTGGTGTCGGTGCTGCCAGCACTGTGTTGACCTTCCCCTTAGAAGCGATGGTAAGGGCGCAAGACGTGGCACCCGTTGCCGCAACCACACCTCAGATGAATATCTTTCAAGCGGTGGTTCTAGGCATGGTGCAAGGGTTGACTGAGTTTCTGCCCATTAGCAGTACGGCGCATTTGAAGGTGGTGCCGGTGGCGCTAGGATGGGGCGATCCAGGAGTCGCCTTTACCGCCGTGATTCAGCTGGGCAGTATTGCCGCAGTGCTGTGGTATTTCTGGGGGGATTTGACGCAAATTACAACGGGTGCATTCAAGGCGATCGCTCACAAGAATTACGAATCCAACGACTTCCGTATGGCACTGGGAATCGTTTTGGGAACCTTACCCATCCTCTTTTTTGGACTGCTGATCAAAAAGTTTATTCCCGACTTTGACAACTCCCCGTTACGGAGTATGGCAGCGATCGCGATTGCCTCTATTTTCATGGCTTTATTGTTGGGAATTGCCGAGCGCATTGGCAAGAAAAAGCGTAACTTTGAGCAATTAACACTTCAAGATGGCATTTTGATGGGATTGGCTCAGGCTTTGGCGTTAATTCCCGGCGTTTCTCGCTCCGGCTCCACCCTGACTGCTGGACTATTTATGAATTTAGAACGGGCAACCGCTGCCCGGTTTTCTTTTTTATTAGGAATCCCAGCAATTACCCTGGCAGGGTTAGTGGAATTAAAAGGTGTTTTAGAAACAGGACTAGGAGATGGTGGACTGCTGCCTTTGCTGGCAGGAGTCATCTCAGCTGGAGTATTTTCCTATCTCGCGATCGCGTGGCTGCTGCGCTTCCTGCAAACCCAGAGTACGTGGGTATTTATTTGGTATCGGTTAGCATTTGGAATAGCTATCTTAGGCGCGATTTTCGTCAAACTAATCCCGAATATCTAATTACTTTTTCTTCTCCTCCCTCCGTGCCTGAAGCGGTTCGTTTCCTCCTAGTTTTATGAGCGAGATTTCTATTCGTCCAGCCTTAATTACCCAAGTCCTCCCCGACTCCATTGCTGCCGAAGTCGGGTTTGAACCGGGAGATGCAATTGTTTCTATCAACGGGATGCGCCCCCGCGACCTTATTGACTACCAGTTTTTGTGTGCGGATGAAGTGCTGGAACTGGAAGTTTTAGATACTGCTGGCAAAAGCCACTCGGTGGAAATTGAGAAAGACTACGACGATGACTTGGGGTTGGAATTTGAAACTGCCCTATTTGATGGCTTAATTCAGTGTAATAACCGCTGTCCTTTCTGCTTCATCGACCAACAGCCTCCCGGTAAAAGGCGATCGCTTTATCTCAAAGATGACGACTACCGCCTCAGCTTTCTCTATGGCTCATACTTAACCCTGACCAATCTCACCCAGAGGGAATGGGACAGGATTGAGCAGATGCGCCTCTCTCCCCTCTACGTTTCCATCCATGCTACCGAACCAGAAGTCCGCAGCCGCCTGTTAAAAAATCCCCGCGCCGCTGAGATTTTGCAGCAACTGCGGTGGTTTCAAGAACGGCGTCTGCAAATCCATGCCCAGGTTGTTCTCTGTCCTGGCATTAACGATGGCGATCGCCTAGAGACTACCCTGGGGGATTTAGCCTCTTTTCACCAGGGAGATATCCCGGCTGTCGCCTCTGTGGCAGTGGTTCCGGTCGGTTTGACACGTTTCCGTCCAACCGAAGACGAACTAACCCCAGTGACGCCCCAGAAAGCCGCTGAAGTGATTTTGCAAGTCCAGGCACTCCAGGAGAAATTCCGCAACCAGATGGGATCGACTTTTGCCTGGTTAGCCGACGAGTGGTTTTTAATTGCTGGGCAAGAATTACCGCCAGAATCAGACTACGAAGACTATCCTCAAATTGGCAATGGGGTTGGTTCGATTCGCCAATTTCTCAAGGAATTTCAGCAGGTTGCCGCGAAAAAATTGCCGCGACGTTTAAAAACATCCCAAAAATTAACTTGGGTGGTGGGGAATGCAGTGGAAATAGCCTTTGAGCCTATCTTGCAACGTCTGAATCAAGTGCAAGGACTGCAAGTAAATCTGGCGGCGTTGCGTAGCGAATACTGGGGACAAGAGATTAGCGTTACGGGCTTGTTAACGGGTCAAGATTTGCTGAAACTAAAGGGAAGAGATTTGGGCGATCGCATTCTCCTCCCCTCAGTCATGCTAAAACACGGCGATTCTTGCTTCCTAGATGACATGACTGTGGAACAACTCGCCACTGAGTTGGGTACACCAATCTTGCCTATCAATGGCATCGAAGAACTCATCGACGCCTGCATTCACCCTTGATCCGTCAAGCCTTTAGCAAGTGAAGGGACGATAGCGGACTGAGATAGCCTTTTTTCATACAAATCGAGCAAAAGCCTTTCCTTGAGATCCCAATCAAAGACTTCCTTCACCCGCTTTTGTCCCGCTTGTCCCATTCGCACCCGTAACGCTGGATCTTCCGCTAAACGAGTCATCGCAGCAGCTACGTCGCGTGCGACTTGTTCGGGATTTATCGCAGCCACTTTAATCCCAGTTTCCTCCGTTACCTGTACCGCTGGCCCTCCCAAATCCAAGCAAATGACTGGACGCCCCGCCGCCATCATTTCCGCGCAGACAAATCCCCCAGATTCGTGCAGGCTGGGGTGGACGAGGACGTGGCAATGCCCGATTTTAGATAGGGTTTCCTGGCGCGGTAAAGCGCCCCAGAAGCGAACTTTATCTGCTACTCCCAGTGAGTGAGCGATCGCTTCCAATTGTTGCCGTTCCCGTCCATCTCCCACAATCCAGTATTCTGCTTGGGGAATTTGAGCCAAAGCAAAAGCTCGAATCCCCAGATGGACTCCTTTCCAGTGGATGAGCCGACCCACGGTAGTAAACCGTATGGGACTATCATCAGGCACAATATGGTGCGCCAATTGACTAATTTCTTCCTTAGATAAACCCACTTGCGAAGCGATTTGGACATTTTTTACTCCAAGCGATCGCAACCGTTCTGCCGTTTCTTCAGTGGTTGCTAATCCTACATAACTTCGCTTTGCAGTCAGCCGCACAAATGGATCTTGTTCACCCACCGATTGAGCGAAGTTTCGCAGCAATTCGTAAACCTTGCCGCGCCGACTAAAATCTTTCCAGAAAGCTTTTGGAGCCGATTCAGCGCCTCCGACAGGCCCCCAAATGAAGGGGACTGGCAATAGTGCTAAAAAGCTAGGAGACCAGTGTTTCACATAAGTGACATGACGCACCAAGTCAAAGCCAATCTCCCGATGCAGCCGCCTTGCCAGAAAATAAGCTTGTATTTGCCAAAGGTAGTAATGAAGTTGCACTAACCCTTGTTTATTCCGCCAATCTTCCGTCCAATTAAATGGATCGAAATAAATAAAGTGTAAATTGGGAACCGGGTGACAAACTAGCTCGGCTTCAATTGCTGC
This sequence comes from Trichocoleus sp. ST-U2, assembly GCF_039961875.1. NCBI lineage: Bacteria > Bacillati > Cyanobacteriota > Cyanophyceae > Leptolyngbyales > Trichocoleusaceae > Trichocoleus > Trichocoleus sp. ST-U2. The sequence continues at coordinate 24,312 of NZ_JAMPJY010000035.1, forward strand.
ACGATAACCAATTCGAGTTAACACCCAAACTTCGTGATGATTTGCTACTTGCCGAACTGTATTCCAGCCTACCCCTTCCTCAGAGCCACACCCAGGCTCACAAGCGTATGCAGATAGAAGGATTTTCATAGGCTTTTACCTTTTATAAAATTAGCCGTTTTCTCTATCTATAGTTCCCACCCACTTTCAAAATTACCCATTTACCCAAAATTATTTTTCTGGTTTCCAGCCTAAGCTGAGAAACGCAATTTTAGAAGTGCTGTCTCAATTCAATATCATTCGGCATTTATTTGAATTTTTTGTAAAACATTCATTGCTACTTCTGCCATCGATTTGGCTGCTGCCTCTGGAGTGTACTGCCCGATCAACTGCTTTGATTTTTCTCCCATTGAGGCAGCAAGCTCTGGATTATCTATAAAACGGCGCATTCCTTCAGCAATTTCTTCTGGGTTTTGCGGCTCAAACAAATACCCATTTTCTCCTTCTATCACCATTTCGTAAGCGCCTGCACCTTTAGAACACAATATGGGTTTGCCAAATACCATCGCCTCCAGCACCACCATTCCCCATACATCTTCAAAGGTAGGAAAAACAAAGACATCGGCATCCTGAAAATATGCCCCTAGTTGCCCGTAATCTAACCATCCTGTCCAGGTCACACGCTCTGTTAGATTATTGTTTTTAACAAAAACTTCCAATTCCTCACGTTGCGCTCCATCCCCAATAATTACCAGCGAATAATCAGAATATCCCTGACTTGTAAGAAGAGAACATGCCTCCAACAACGACTTTATTCCTTTTCTAGAAATCACTTGCCCGACAAATAGAAAAACCGGACGCTTTAGCTTTAGTTCACTAGGTTTTGCAGCTTCAAGACGTTCCCGCAAAGCTTGGGGTTCAGGCACCAGATAAGTTTTTGTAAAAATTCTCCTTTCCTCAGCTCCAATTATCTTATAAAGATACTTTTTGCCATCGTTACTATTAGCAATAAAAGCATCTGTAAATTTAACCATTAAACGACGCGAAAAGGTACGAAGTTTAGAATCTTCAAAATTTGTATTCGGCGAACTGCCATCATAAATGATTACAACTTTCCAACCTCCCAAGGGTTTGAAAAGCAGTGCTAAAACAGTCCATATAGAGAAAGCGCTGACAAAAACAACATGAGGTTTAAACTCAAGTAACTCATTCACAATCTTTGGGGAAGCTACCATAAAACCGCGACCATAGCCACCCGATACTTGAGTTGCCTCTACAAATTTAAATTTTCCTACAAGTTTAACCGCGGAAGCTCCTGGAGCATCAGCATCGAATTTCGGCCAAAGACAGCCAGTATAAAAAATTGTATTCTTACAGATTTTCGTAAGTTCGTACAAAACAGGTCGCCAGTAAGAGCCAAATTCGACTGAGGGGATCGCAATAGCAATGCGGAGATCGTCTACTTTTAATTCTGTATCGTCAGAATTTCTAATTTTCATGTTCCCACCTGTCCCCGTTTGCTAAAGCTTGAGAAAAGCAATTTTCTGTAGGGCAGCAACCAATAAATAGGCCATAAAATTCCAGCATGGCGCTGAGCAAATAACTTCCGTTCTTGAAATGTGAAATTTTTAGGTTGTTCTGCCTTTTGCCATCGTTCGCGAATCGGCAAATTAGAATCCATCCAGTTTGCGTACAGAGGGTTTCCGGAACAGGTTCCGATGTAGCCTGGAGCTAACCAAACCGTATATCCTTTTCCTCTCGCGCGTAACCCATAATCAAAGTCTCCCGCATAATGCTTAAAGTCAGGATCTAAGTTTCCGATTGCTTGGAATATTTCTTTAGGAATCAATACACAATTTCCATGCATGGTGTCACATCGTATAGCTTTTTGGCTCGGTTCTAGCCAGCGAAATTTGAAGGGATGCCACCACGTACTTTTCACGACGCCGCCATAAGAAACCGTATTTGTCTCCGGATCGCAAGTCGCCCCGGTTACAATGGCTGCTGCATTTCCTTGCGAGGCTAAAAAATGAGAGGTTGTCAGCAAATTACTTAAAGCTTCTGGGTAAATTAGCGTGTCATCATTCAGCCAGAGATGATAATCATGAGGGTGCTTAATGGCTTCAGAAAATGCCACTCGCATTCCTCCATTCCAGAATAAATTTCCATCTCCCTGGATAATCTTTACTTGAGGATAATGTTGGTTGACGGCTGCTGCTGTACCGTCAGTACTGCCGTCATCTACAAGATAGACCCAAAGATTAACGTTAGTTGGGAGTACCTGGTTGAAAAGTGCCTCTAGACTTGCTAAAGTCTTTTGCTTGCGGTTATAGCAAGTGATAAGAACAGCTATGCTAGTATTTTCCATCAGCGCCTCACCTTATTAAAATAAATGTTAGTTGTCATAATAGCTATATTATTCCTGAACTTGGGAATACTAAAATTAGAAGCATGAACAATGTATCAACGTAATTGCTTTTTTTGGTCAACCTATATTCTACAATTTAGCAAGCCCTAAGCTTACCTTTTCTAAAATTAAAGAATATTTTCAATATTCTTGATATTGATTTTTATTAAGCTAGTTTATAGCGGCTTAATTCCCTTTCTGAGGTCAACAATATGTCTGAGGCAATGAAATTAAATTTAGGCTCTTTCGACCGCATTTTCTCTGGCTGGATCAATACAGATATTACTCCTCATATCTGGGTTTCAAAAATCCCCTTTTTACCTGATCTCATGTATAAAGTAGGGAAGCTCGAGCGAGAACGATATGACGAGCATCAAAAAGGAATTTTTCGTCAGCTTACATATCTGGATCTGACTAAAAAATTTCCCTGGTCTGATAATAGTGTGGATGCAGCATATACATCTCATGTACTTGAGCATTTATACCTGGAAGGCGCTTTAAATTGTATCTCTGAAGTTTATCGAGTTCTGAAGCCAGGTGGAATATTTCGGGTTGCAGTTCCAGACCTCGATCAATTAATAAAGAGCTACAATCCTAGCTGTCCTGAAGTATTTTTGACAGAATTTTTAGAAGCAACGCAGACGTTAGAAAAAAATCGCCACCACTGGCACTATAACGAAAATTCGTTGCGAAAAATTCTCTTGGATACTGGATTTCGGGAAGTGGTTAGATGCAACTACCGAGACAGTCAAATACCAGGAATTGCAGAACGAGAAGAACGCCCAGAATCCCTATTTATGGAATGTATTAAATAATAGTTGAATGAGTAGGGTGGGCAATGCTCACCCTAAAATTTTATATTTATGGAACATAAGTGGAGGGAAAAAGAGGGATAAGATGATACAGACCCATATAAGTCTGAAAACCCGTGTTTAAACCTACATAGTAGGAAGGAATAATAATATTTACAATGACCAGATAAAACAATATAAGATGCCCCGGAAAGACTTTTTCTTCCCGAATCAGGATAGTAAAAGCGATTAACATTCCAAAGAAACCATAACCTACATTTCTGCTAGTATCCACAATCAAAAACATTGTAGAAATAGGGAATGCAATGATACAAGCGATCGCACTTACCAAAAGTGTCTCGCCCTGACGCCAAAGTATCCACAAAATATACAGGGTAATAATCCACAATAGCTTGTAGGAGAAAAAGAACCCTGCTAATCCCAACATTGGATTTTCAGCTAAGTACTGCAATGCCGTCTTATTCTCCAGTATCAAATGTGCCTTTACTGGACTATCCAGAGAAAATCCACTGCCAGCAAACCAAATAAAACAGTAAATGGGGACTAAGGATAAAGCGGTTAATACTTCTCTTCTGGGAAAACAGAAAATAACAATTGGGATAAAGACAAAAGCACTGGCTTCATGTGTGGCTAAGGCAAAAGCAAGAGTTGCGAGTCTTCCCTGCCGAGTCATAGGGATACAAGCTGGAAGTAATAGCAGGCTAAAAAATAGCTGATCGACATAGCCCGGAAATTGACAATTAAAAATTAAATAACTACTAGTTGCAATTGAAAGGTAATATAAACCAAGTTTTTGATAATTTATTGATTCGGATTCAATTTCTTGTTGCCCCTCATCAGTCTCCTTTGAACCGAATATTTTGGACTCGATAAAGGTTAAAGTCAAGAAGATTAAAAGATAGGTACAAGCCAGAGAAAAAATGTAATATAGGAATGGTCCACTCATGTGGATAAAGTTAGCGATCGCTAGCATAAGCAAGCGTCGATAATACCAGTCGGCATTTTGACTAAAAGGCTCTAAACTCCTAATGGCATACTCTAAACCCATCACCCCTGGACCTAAAGGATAGCGAAAAGGGACGATGAGTACAGATATAATTGCGAAGATGGCTAAGGAGGCGATCGCTCTTCTTTTAAACCCAGACTGAAATAGTGAATGACGCGACTTAATAACCGATATTAAAATTGGGTATGCAATAACTAAAGTTGCGATAAAAAAGAGAAATCCTTTGATAGGGATTATGCCGTAATTAGTAGTAATCTCAGCTAGTTGCTGCGGAGCAGTTTTGGCTAGGATTTCTGGAGAAATTACCCCTTGGCTGAAACGACTTTCGATTGCTTGAACAGTTGTGGAAACCCAATCTTGAGGCAGGCGATTGAAAATTGCTTGAAACGCCATGATTATCCTATTCTTCGGCGCATTCGCTACTGCATACAAAGTAGCTACAGCTATCCAGAAAAAGGCTGGAGGAATAACATTCTTTTCTTTGAGCGTATCAAAGAGTACGTAATGTAAGTATTTCTCTGAGCGTTTCAACATCTAAAAAATCCCTAGATAAAATTTTGTTGGTTATACAACACTGCGTACTATCTCTAAAAAACGCCTACCGTATACTTTGATTTTTTCAATATTATCCTGTTTAGCTAAACTTTCTTTTTCTACATCTGGTCCTGGTGTTAATGTAGTGAAAGTTTTATCAATCAGTGCTGCTAGTTGTTCCGCATTACTACGCTCAAAAAAGTAAGAATCAGGAGGATTCTGCTCCAAATGGACAGGAAAGTCAGAAAGTAACATGGGTTTACCAAGAGAACGTGCGTCCTCTACAACCGTACTCCAACCTTCAAATAAAGAAGGCTGAATTACAGCTAAAGACCTCCTCATGAGCTGAATTTGGTCTACACGAGGAATTAATCCTAAAAGACGTACTTGTTCGCTAATTCCTAATTCCTCAATTCTTGTTAAGAGGTAATTGTAATAATCAGGATTACGATAATCAGTAGCACTTCCAGTACAAACAACGGTAGGTGTAAGTCCCTGTTGTTTCAGTAGCCCCAAAGCTTCAATTACCACAGCATGATCTTTATGTTTCCAAAATTGATTGCTGACCAGAAAAAATTTATCTGGAAGTTTATACTTTTCTTGCGTTAGTTTGGGATCTAACTCAAACCATTCAGGTGCGGGACAGCTTACAAAGTTCATTACAACGCTTCGAGAAGCTGCTTCCGGATAAAGATATTTAAAGTCTTCTTGTGCCATATTGCTACTGAGGACAATAATAGGAGCAGCGTGAGCAATTTGTTGCTGATCTCGATTACGTTGAGCGATTTCTTCCGGAGAGAAAAGGTGGGATAAGTGATAGTGTTGAAAGTCAGGAATCCAACCTCCCCACTGATAAGGTGAGCGGGTTCCTGCTATCGCCGGGTAAAGAAAATTTATTTTTTGAGGATTTAGTAGTTCCAGAGGAATGAAAGAGATACGCTCAGCTAAAAAATTACACATTTTTAGATAGGCACGCTGCCACTTGGAAGTAGCATAAATTTGGTTAACGTAACCCCGGGCTGGTTCTATTAGATTTATATCTTTATCGTGAACAGCTATTGTTAGCTTGATATTCGCTTTTTCGGTTTCTGGTAAAGTAGCGATCGCGCGGGCTAAATTCTGAATATATAGCACGCCCCCTAGCCAGCTAGAGCCACCCACCATGTTGAGGCAAATATGTAGATTTTTTACCATCCTAAAATCTCAGCTCGACACCATTGAACATAGACGTTTACACCCCTTTCTATCGTTACTTCAGGGGTAAATCCAATTTGGGCAAGTTTGCTCATATCGGCTTGCCAGTTTATTGGAGTTCCGACAGGAGTACTATTATCAAATTCAACCGGAATATCTTCCCCTAGTTTGGCTAACACTAATGCTGCTAATTCTTTGATTGTTGTTTCGACACCATTTGCAAGGTTATAAACCTCGGCTTCAAAATTAGCTTTTTCAGCAAGAACATAAAGTGCCCTTGCTACGTCTCTACCATGAATAAAATCGCGGCTTTCGTTCCCAGTACCTCGTAACTTTAGTGTGGGGTTTGTCAAAGCTTTTTGACACATATCCCAAAGAACTTGTCGCCTCAGTCCTGGCCCATAACCCGAAAAAATGCGTACTATAGCAGTGGGTAAGTTATAAACTTGGAAAAACTCAGCGCAAAGTTGCTCAGACATCAGCTTATGAAAGCCATAGGGAGAAATTGGCTTCAAGCTTTGGTTTTCCTGAATGGGTAAGGTTTCTGGATTTCCATAGACAGCAGCACTAGAAAGATAGATTAAACGACATTTTGGAACATAAAGACGTAATGTATCTAAAAGGTTGAAAGTGACAGCAACACTGTTGCTAAAATCTGCTGATGGATCGCCAATTGAAAGCTCTACTGAAGCTCTTCCAGCGCAGTGAATACAAACTTCCGGTTGCAACTCTTGAACAATTTTTGCTAGATCCGCAGAAGGCAAATTTAATTGTTCATAGCGAAACAAATCTTGTCTAGGTGCATTCTCTGGAGGGCGATTTCCCAGCCCAATAACACTCCATCCAGTTTCTGTAAACTGACGAGCAACATATCGCCCGATAAACCCTGTTACACCTGTAATTAAAACAGTTTTCATGGAAATATTTTTTATTTATTCGTAAAATTATCTATTTTCTTCCTACTTTGTTAGTCTAAATCCCCGAAGAACTTGCTAATAGCGATTGTTGGCATTCTAGTAGCGGGAAATTTTTTTTTTAATATTGCTAAATATTCATCTTCACCAGGAAGATATCGATCGCCATCTTCAGAATAATCTTTAGCCCTTACCCACTCTTGCGATCGCATATCAAATCTTTTAACGATTCGACATGGATTTCCCACCACCACGCTGAATGGGGGAATATTGCAATTTACTACGGTGGAAGCTCCAATGATTGAGCCGTATCCTACTTGGACGCCTTTCAAAATAGTCACGTCTACACCCAGCCAGCAATTTGTGCCGATGTCTATTACTCCATCAGTAGTTGTTAAAGCAGTGTGATACGGAATAAACGGAGAAGTGTATTCGTGCCCACTTCCTAACAGTTTACAGTCATTACCAATTAAACTGTAGTCACCGACTTTTATTAAAGCTCCAGCACTATAAAAGTTTCTGCGACCGATAAAACAGTTATCACCAACAATGACAGAAATTTTTTCTTTTTCTCGTTTGTTAATGACAATTACTGTTTCCGAACCGATAACTGAATTTTGACCAATTTTTACATTACCCCACCCTAGTACATGAACCGATGGATCGATATAAGAGTTTTTACCTACATTTTGCCTTTTACTAAAATGGGCTTTTAAGTTACCTCCTAGCCATTTAATCCTGTCTATTTGAGCGTCTGTTAGTTTAGATACTATAAAGCGCTTCATTGATTTTTACCCGCGATCGCTTACTACTTCTTTGCTATTTAAAATCTTCCGTTCACCTTCAGGAACTTTGCCAATAATCTGGGCTGGATTCCCCGCAACAATCGTCCAAGCAGGGACATCTTTTGTAACGACTGAGCCAGCACCGATAATTGAGCATTTTCCAATCGTCACCCCTCTTAGAATAATTGAGTTACAAGCAATCCAAACATCCTCTTCAATAATGACTGGTTTTCCATTTAGGTTTAAGTCTTTAGGAAAGCCTTTTTGGATAATGTGAACGAATTGTTGATGACGCGCTACCGGATCGAGTGGATGAGTTTGATTGTCGAATATATTTACATTATGAGCAATGATTGTTCTATCTTTTATTTCAATTAAAGTGTCTGACCAAATTTTAGAGCCTTGGGCTAAATAACAGAAATTGCCTATTTTTATTTTTCCTCCCGGAAAAGTCATTAATTGACCTTCGATGTAAGTGTTTTCACCCAGAATAATACTATTTTTATCGCGATCGTGGCTTATCAGTGAATTGTGGTCTAAAACGCTTGAATTATTGCCAATTACACACTTTTTTTTGGTTAAATTAGCATTAATTTTAGACTTAATTTTGGAGAAGGGGTTCATCTCGTAATTACTCCTTAAGCAAAACTTTTTTGAAGTTTATTTTTAACTTTAGTAAATAGGCTTCTATTGTCAAAAAAGTTTTCTTGAAATAAGGTATCTGCTTCTACATCTCGAATCATAAAAGGAGGATGCTTCAAAGGAAAGCTAATTTCTTGCGTCCCCATTTTACCTAAGGGATTTTCAGTAGAAAAAGTGTGAGTTGCATTGGCTCCGAAACCAATATTCGTAATCAAATTAACTTCAGGCACTATTTTTAATCCATGTTGAAGCCAACAAGCTAGCAACCATTGATAATCCCAACAGGATCTGTTTTTATTTTGGTAGGCATCTTGAAATATTTTTTGCCAAAACAAATAATGTTTTGGTACCCTTAAGTAATTTTCTAGGAACCGACTCTCGAAAATTTCAGGCCATTGCTTAATGTCATAATCAAAATATTTCCAAGCTCTACGCCAGGATGCCCAACCCCAATTTCCACCAAAGTAGGAAAAATAATAACTTTGTCCAGGTAACTTCCGTTCGCCTAAAAGATTGGTTCCCGCAATACTCATTACTCTTTCATCATCGCGATATTTTTCTAATAACTCCTCGCAAAACTGAAAGAAAGTTGGATGAGGTAAACAATCATCCTCGAAAAGGATGGCTTCTTCTACTTGTTCAAATACCCAATTAATACCTGTAGCTGGACGTAAACCGCAGCCTAAATTTACATCTGAATAATTTTTTAGAACTTCGCAATCCCAATCTACAGTGTCAATAATTTCACGAGTAGCAGCGCACTTTTCTGCTTCACCTGGTTGATCGCTACGAGGGCCATCAGCAACTACTAAAAGCTTCGGCGGTTTTGCCTGACGAATTACCTCAAAAACCTTGGCTGTAGTCTCAGGTCGTTTAAAGATTAACAAAGCAACGGGAGTTTTCATGGTCATTTATCAGCAGTCATATTCTGTTTATATTCGGAGTAATGTAGGAGCATACTGGAAGCGATCGCTCCTATTTCATCTAAAGGAGTCTGAAGCGAAACATAGCGATATCGAAAAGCAGCCAATCGAGGCTCTGTCTCTTGATAGAGGATATCTTGCGCCACGTTTCCCCACCGCTCCTCTGGCATCAGATCGAGAGTCATGCCAGCATGACCAGAAGGTAACAGCATATTAGAACCATGTACACCAATGACCAAGCGGCTTTGGGAATAAACTTGGCACATTTGCCTCTCAGTGTCTGAATTAAACTTGTTTACCCGCAAATCTTCAATCCAGTCGGGAAACTGAGTTTTCCTCCCCAAACCAGCGATCGTAAACTTTGCTGAAGGAACTTTAGAGTGAATCTTTAAAAATAGTTTTTGCACTCTTTCATTCTGAAGCTTGAGGGCAATATCAACCATCTTTAATTTCCTCAAGGTTTTGAAGAGAAGCGGATTACACCAAATCCGATCGTCGCGCCAAATAAAGGTTATTTGGTTTGAATCTTTATCAAAGCTATGAGTGGGAACCCGCGTAAATTTACTAATATCAAACTGACTCGGATGAGAATATGCCTTACTTACGTAAATTTTATCAAAACGCTTGGATTCCTCAGAGATAAATTGGTCAAACTTCGGATAGTAGCATTGCCCTCGCTGTAAAGGGATATTTACCGTCCAAATTTCTGTAACGCCCTCTGGAACCATCCATCTCAAAAACTTTGGGACGATGACAATTAAGCCGCAATCTGGGTAATGATTTAGATATCTTTGGACATTAAGCAGCTTTAACAAACTATGCCCATAAAGATAATCAATACAGTTTAAGATAATGACACGTTGATGCTGCTTAAAAACCTCCTTAGATATCGCAATCTCTTCAGATTGGGGATTTTGCAGAGAGTAAAGAAGTTTTTGACCTAACCAATATTTACAAGATTCATTTCCAAAAACGTCGCCTTTTGCTAAATCAATTTGATAAGGAAAAGTGACAGCATGACCAACTTCTAAATCCTCAATAATTTCTGTATTACAGGAGTCGCACTTAGATTTTACGCAAATATGCATTCCCTGCCAAAGAATACCTTGAGGATTAAGCAGTGTACCGCTGTGGGGACAGGTGGATTTGTGCTGAATGCTTGGTTTTATTTCAATCATTGCACGATTCCTTTAATTCTTGTAGCAGCCTTATATAAATTGCAAGAACGCAAAATAAACTTACTGATTGGCTTTAAATCGGGAATTATAAAGTTGAGAACTATAGTTACAATAAAATAAGTAATCAAAGTTGCTATAGTAGCTCCAACCGCTCCATTCTTAGGAATTAGATATAAATTTAAAACTATATTTACGACTGCCCCTATAAATGTTAAAAGTAATTCATTTTTGGCTTTTCCTTCAATCATAATAAACGCATTTCTTGCAAGACCAAAACCGCTACCAAACTGTGACCAAACATAGATTGATAGTATTATTGCTGAAGCTGCATACTTATCTCCGTACAAGAAATGAACGACGTAAGTGGAAAGCAGGGAAACTGGAATTGCGATTATCAACCACAAAATTAAGGTTAAATCAAAGTAAGCCTGAAATTTTTTGAAATATTCAATCTCTCCTTGAGCCTTCGCTTCAGTGAGTTTTGGGAAAAAAGATATTTGCATGATAGAGGGAATGAAATCAAATATCTGCGATATCTTCACAGCAGCAGCATAAATGCCTAATTCATATTTAGGATCGAACTTCAGTTCTTGGGCAGAGAAGGAACCCAGCATGACCTGATCGATAGTGGAATAAATATAAATGGCGATTCCCGACACAATCAAGGGCCAACTTTCTTTGATTAAGTTCTTTGCCTGAGGGAGACTGCTACGCCATGCTTTTATATCCTCCCCGCTATTTTGATAAATTATTACCAATCCCACAGCAGCTAAGGCAAGCTCTCCACATCTTGCCCAGGCGAATGCAATGAGAGGAGCTTTAATTTGAATTAAGACAATTCTGACAGCACAGACAAGCAAATAGGCGCAATTTTTAACAACAACTGTATATTTGGATTTAACTTGAGAGCGGAACCAAAGATCGATCGTCTCGAAAGCTTGAAAAATGGTTCCAGCAGCGATAATTCCTACCAGCCAATGAGTTAAAGAGTCCTGAGGCTGTAGTAAGGAAATTGCGCCAACCGCTAACAAAGTTGTTACAGCAGCGCCAATAAGTTTTAGTGCGAGGGAAGTTCCAAGGGTTTCATTCTTGGTAGATGGATCGCGCACAATGTCGCGTACTACGATGCTATCAAGCCCCAAGTTGGCAATTGGCCCTAACAGGGCTACAAATGCGATCGCATAATTAAATAAGCCAAACTGTTCCGGCCCTAGATAGCGAGCCACCCATATCCCTACAATTAGGCTTAAGCCCATTTGGAGGATTTTGTCAGCGAACAGCCACGCGATGTTGCTGAACACCTTGCGTAGACCAGGGCTAAGCTTTTGATTGACCAGACTCAGCTTGTCTAACATTAGAATTGGGCAATTTATGAAGGAATAAAGATAGGGTTTGAGAACTGGGTCGTCCTACAAAACCCTATTTGTTGTTGCGGTGAACAGAACGGAATCGATTATTTACCTTTAGCACCTTGCAAGACTTTTCTCACAAATTTTGCGGTTCGCATTAGTTTCGGTTGCTCCCACAAATACTGCAATAAATCTGTTTTCAGTTTCGCTGCCGCTGAATAATTTTTGTACATTGCAGGAATCAAACGATACTTCATTCCTTTGTACGTGGCATAATCTACAGCAGTCGGAGATTCTGCATTGCGGCTACCGAATTCATATATTGCTGGTAAATAATGAGCCGTGAGAGATTTGCGAGAATATTGGGGATTGAGTGTTTCCAAGGAACCGTGAATCGTTCTAGAGTTCCAGAATAAGACGTCCCCTTTTTTCAAGGCAGGAGCTTGAATATTACTCTTGTGAACATTGATATACTCCTTCAACTTTTCCAAGTAAAACCGATTAGATAGTTTTTCATCATCTGTTAACTCAAAGTCAACCAGATGAGATGTTGGTAAAACATAGAATCGACCCGCTTCTTCGTGGATGTCCTCCAGAGCAAACCATCCAGCCAGCAAATGACCATTGGGCATGGAATCTAAATAGTACCAATCTTGATGGGCAGGGGTAGCTGTGTTCATATCAAAGAACATAGTTTGCATGAGGTTATGCTCCTTACTACCCGTCAGTTCAGTCAGTGCTTCCCTAACCTGCTGCAAACAGAAAACTTCTTTAGCTGCCTCAGTAAATCCTGGATAATCTGGGTAATCGTGAACATCTCTAAAAGATTCTTCAGAATATCCATTGGGAGTAATTGTATTGGTTTCCCATTTATTCGTTGATTGTCTAAAGAAAGGAGAGTTAGATGAAAGGATATTGGAGTTATACTCTTTTAAAATATTATTAATTAAATTTTCAGGAATGAGATTTCTAAAGACATAGTATCCGTTAGTTTCGTAATAATCTTTAGGGGTGTCCATAAATTAAATCCTTTAGGAACTGATTGTTTTAGTTCACTTTTAAACGTATATTATTAGATATCGAGAAAATTTTCCTACGTAAATATCCGGAAATTAGATAGCGAGAAAGTTTTCCTAGGTAAATATCCCGAAAAAGTGTTGAATGTTATTGCAACACGGCTTAACATATTTGGCTGAAACTCATCCTTAATTAAAGCGATCGCTTACCGAGCCTCTAACCCTTCTAGCGATCGCCTGCTTTGTTAGGCACCCCTCAAGACCGGCAAACCAGTTCTTAAGCGCTGGAATTCTCTTGAGAACTGTTTCCTGTAGCATCCAGGCATAATCGAACTGTTGCTATAACATAAAACAGCCAAGCATAGGTAATTGATATCAATCCAGTTTCAGTAATATTTGTCAGAACTGCCCAGGTAATCAGTAGCAGGGGCATGACTAATTCAGGTTCTTGGGTACGCTTCATATACTGAACTGCTAAAGCAATATTTGTTAAGAAAGAAAGACAAAAGAACCCTAATCCTACGAATCCCAAGTCTACAGCTAGGTCTAAAAAACCATTATGAGAATGTTCTGGCTTAAATTGGGTTTTTACCACGATGATGTCAGCCGCTGGATCGGCTGCTCCTCGCCAAGACTGCCAAAATCCTTGGTATCCATATCCCAGCAATGGATGTTGTTTAATGTGGTTGATGACTAAAGGCCAGAAGTCTGTGCGTCCAGTTAATGTCAAATCTTTATTCAGTGTATCTACAATAATAAATTCGGCATTTTGGGTAATTACAATACACAAACACATGGCGATAGCCATAAAAAAGATTATGCAGGCAAAAGCTAATCGTGGAGGCAAGTTTTTGATAAAGCGGATAACGATTAACACGCTTATCAGTAGAACCAACAGAACTTTCCCCATTCCGCTGTTTGAGCGTTGTAAAGCAAAAATAGATAAAGCAGCAAAACCTAGAGATTGCCATTTAGTTTTTGGTTTGCGAACTGACTGTATATAACACATAACAGCTGTTAGACCCATCAAGAATCCAAAAGCATTTCCGTGGGGTAAAATTCCTTGCCAGCCCTTAGACGTTACTCCAATTGACGGTCTGAACAAAGCATAAAATACACTCAGTAAAAGTATGATTTTGTTGATAGTAAGCAATAAATCAAATAGTTCTTTCCATTTATACTGCTTACCAACGTAAACACAAAAAGCAGTTGTGCCTAAAAAAACTATACTAGCTTTGAGTGTATAAGTTGGAGTTTCTGACCAAGCCGCAGATAGAATTAATAAAAAGAGTAATCCGCAAAAATAAACATTATTAATGAGAAGCCTAGAAATAACAAAAACTGAATCTTTAATATTTTGCAAGAATCGCGAATAAATAATGAATATAAAGGTGGCGTAAATGCCGATTTGAAAAATCGTCGAATAAAGCTTTTTTCCCTGTAGATATAAAGCTCTAGGATGGATTTTATCAAATCCGGTTAAAGTAACTCCTGCGATCGCAAAGATTATTAAACCAATAAAAATCTTTTCTAATGTTTTAGAGGTCGCTTGACTTCTACCAGCAAAGTTAAACAATAATAAGATATAAATAATCGCACTGGTGGCAGCGATTATTAACAATAGAGGGTTTGAAGCGAGAGTAGTCATGTTTAATATTCTTAGACAAGAAATAACGCGAAGCTGACCCTATATGAGTATAGCGACTGATTAAACCAGAGAAGAATAATGAATTTCCGTATATTTACGAGTATTTAATTCTTTTAAAGATACAAACTAAAAACTAGTAACTTCTAAAAGCTTACTATAAATAGGTTTAAGAGATTTACCTATAAAATGAGGATAAATAAATACTATTTAGAGTGGCAGGTTTCTACTCGCACAGCTTAAATTTAAAAATATAAAACAAGTAGGTTATGTATGGTCGATCTAGGTTTTTATAGACAACTCACTCGAACTTCTGCCGGGATAACCTTAGTGGCAACATTTGCCTTTGCTTGCCCCAATCCTACGCAGGGGACTGTACCGCGTTTTCAAAAACCTACAATTCTTGCACAAGCGAATACTAATCCTGCTCGACCAGATATAGCCTATACATTGGGTGGAGGCGATCGCATCCGCCTTGATATCTTCGAGGTTCCCCAATATAGCGGCGAGTACCAAGTTCTCGCAGATGGCTCCTTATCCCTACCCTTGATTGGAACCCTATCGGTTCAGGGGCTAACCGTGCCACAAGCGACGAATGCCATTTCATCTGCATACTTTCGCTTCCTCAAACGACCCATCATCACCATTAGCGTTCTGTCTCCTCGCCCTATCAATGTTCGGGTGGGAGGAGAGGTGACTCGCCCTGGGGGCTTCACAATTCCCCTGATAGCTGGAGTCGGGAGCGTGCCTGGGTTCCAATATCCCACCGTAACCCAGGCAATTGAGCTGGCACAGGGAATTACGCTGACGGCTGATATTCGTAAGGTTCAGGTGCGTCGCAAGCTAGCATCCGGTTCCGAGCAAGTAATCAATCTGAATCTTTGGGATCTGATACAAACCGGCGACAGCAGGCAAGATTTAAATTTGCGGGATGGAGACACTGTCTTTATTCCCACAACCAGCACCATTAACTTAGACGAAGTACGCCAAATTGCCACGACTCGTTTTTCACCTCCTTTAGAGGAACCCCGCAGTGTTGCAGTCGTAGGAGAAGTCAACCGTCCTGGTACTTATGTTGTGATTGGAGGAAAGACAACACTAGAGCAAAGAACCCTGGGGCTGCCAACTGTAACGCGGGCAATCGATTTGGCTGGGGGGATTAAGCCCTTGGCAGATATTCGCCGTATCCAGCTGCGGCGACTCACCAAAGCAGGGACAGAACAAATCATCGATCTGAATCTTTGGCAACTCTTGCAGGCTGGGGATTTCAGTCAAGATACGCTTTTGCAAGATGGAGATACCATTTTCATTCCCACTGCATCAGCAGTTAACCCGGCAGAAATTTCTGAATTAGCGACCACTAGCTTTTCTCCCGGTACTATTAAGGTAAGTGTGGTCGGAGAAGTGAAAAGTCCAGGAGTGGTGCAGGTTGCGCCAAACACAACCTTGAATCAAGCATTGCTGACTGCGGGAGGATTCAATGATGCTAGAGCGAATCGAAAGGCGGTTGATTTAATTCGCCTCAACCCTGACGGTACAGTGTCAAAAAGTAAAGTCAATATTGATTTAACCCAAGGAATCAATGAGACAAATAATCCACTCGTCCGCAATAACGACATTATTGTCGTCAGCCGTTCTGGAAGCGCCAAAACTTCTGACAGTGTGCGAACATTCTTAGAACCGATCGAAAAGGTTTTCACATTCTTCAACATTTTTAATTTATTTGGAATTTTGGGAGACGATGACTAGGTAAGCATATATTCAGGGTGTATCTATAAACGTTTTCTTAAACCGTAGTTAGCTTTTTTTGTTCTATCTACTTCTATCTAATAGGTAAATGGATACCGAACACAATTCACAGCCGTTCTTTAATAAGCGCACTAGCAATAGCAAGTTGACTCAGTCCTTGCCAGGGCACCTGACTCGACCCTCTGACGACAGTGATGAACAGAAGCTGGACTTGGCATGGCTATTAGGGGTTGTGCGCCGCCGACTCCCAATTATGGCAGGGGTAACAATTATATTAACTGTCATGTCAGGAAGCATGATTGTCTTTACCTCAAAGCAGATTGCTCCAGAATACGAAGGAGCTTTTCGGCTTTTGGTGGAACCCGTGACTGCTGAAGATAGATTGGCGAAGCAATTTTTATCGTCTCAAACGAACAATGCAGATATCCAAAAAATCGAAGTAGAAAAATCTAGTTTATTGGATTACGAGACGCAAATTCGAGTTTTGCAAAGTACGAAATTGATGTTGCCAGTCATCAAGGAATTGCAAAAAAAATATCCGGAGATAACATATAACTCCTTGATGACGAAACTCTTAATTTTTCGAGTCAATTATGAAAAAGATGGAGTTCAATACGGCACCAAAATTTTAGAAGTTAGTTACCGGGATGAAGACCAGCAAAAAATTCAGTTTGTATTGAATAGTCTTTATAAAAATTATCTGAACTACAGCCGCCAAGAGCGCCTGTCAAGCCTCAAGCAGGGAATTGACTTTATCAATCAGCAGCTACCTCAGTTACAGGGGCAAGTTGATACGCTGCAAGCACAACTCCAAAAACTACGGCAGCAGTACAATGTCAGCGATCCGGAACAAGCAGACTCCTTGCTGTATGAGCAGGCTTTGACGATTGAAAGACAAAGATCGGATACCCAAGCGGAACTAGCTGACGCGCAAGCGCAATATGCCAGTATGCAAAAACAGTTGCAAGAAGGGAACTCTACCGCAATTTTGTCTACTGATGCAAAAACCTACGAAACCTTGCTAGCGCAGATTCAAACTCTAGATAGTACTATTGCGGCACAATCCCCCCAATTTCGGGACGATAGCCCACCGATTCTGGTTCTTAAGGAAAAGCGGGAAAATTTGCAACGGTTGCTGAGCGAACAAGCCCAAGGGCTTCTCAAAAAATTGGAGGGAAGAATCCAAGGAATACAGGAGCGCTACCAAACAATTCTGAAAACTGAAAGGAAAATCAAAGCACAACTGCAAGAATTACCTGCGGTAGCCCGTCAGCACGCCGATATACAGCGAAAATTATTAGTTGCAACTGATAACCTCAAGCAATTTTTAGGCAAACGAGAAGCCTTGAAGTTAGATGCTGCCCAACAGGAAGTGCCTTGGGAACTGATTGAGGAGCCTCAGCTACGGCGGGATGAAGATGGCAACTTGATATCAGTAGCGACGAAACAAACGAAAAAACAGTTAGCGATCGCAATTGTTTTAAGTGCGCTATTGGGTATCGGGTTGGGTTTTCTCATCGAGGCTCTCAATACAGTCTTCCATACCCCCGAAGATGTCAAAGGGGAAACGAAACTGCCGATTTTGGGAGTGATTCCTTTTGCCAAGGAACTCAAGAAACCGCCCAAGAAACCCAGCAAACTCTCTACCGCAGCGGATGTTGCCGGTTTAAATCAACTTTTGGGTGACAATAAAGCAAATGGCAATGGTCGCAAGAAGCTAAATGTATACACCGATTCGCCATTTTTGGAAGCCTTCCGTTCTCTCTATACCAATATTCGCTTGCTCAGTTCCGGGACGCCGATTACTTCTTTGGCAATCAGTTCCGCAACACCGGGAGATGGAAAATCAACGGTTGCCATTCACTTGGCGAAAGCCGCAGCGGCAATTGGTCAGCGGGTATTATTGATAGACGCCGATTTGCGGCGTCCGAGTCTGCATACTCGCTTAAGCTTACCGAACGTGCGCGGACTCAGCGATATCATCGCCACGGATTTGAGTCTGAATGATGCCATTCAGCGATCGCCAGAAGACAACAACCTGTTTGTCTTAACATCGGGTCACAACTCTTCAGACCCGATCAAACTGCTTTCGTCAGATAAAATGCAGTATCTGATCGAGCAATTTCAAGCCCGTTTCGACTTAGTGATCTACGACTCACCACCCCTAGTTGGTTTAGCAGACAGCAACATCTTGGCAGCGAATACAGATGGCACTATTTTAGTTGTGGGGATCGATCAAACAGACCGTTCCATGCTGATGAAAGCATTAGATGGACTAAAAATCTCCGGTGGCACAGTCTTGGGTATCGTCGCCAATGGCATTAAAGGGTATACTTCTCCCGCGTATCCTTCCTATAGCCGCACCTATAGTCGCAATTAAGCGAGCTTCGGGGCAGGGGCGTATTCTTATGTTCGCTGAGTCCATGCTTGGCTTTGCTGTGCTAACAGCACTGACTATCCAGTTTCTATAAAAGCGATCGCACAAGTGCAGAGCTTTTTAAGAATGGGAACAACCACAATCGAATTGCTTCTACATTACGGCGCTGCTGCACTCAAACGGGGTGAATGGAAATGATGAAGTTAAAGCTGAACTGGTTTCGGGACAAGGGTTTCCGAAAGTCGCTTCCAAGAACGCAAAGGCCGCCATTTTTAGCAACCAGGCGGACGCGCTTACTTGCTCAAAGCTTCTTATGGGGCGTTACGCTAACTTCTTTAAGCAACGCGATCGCAATTTTGTCAATTGGGGCACCCGTCTTAGCAGCAGAACGGGTAACGCTGCGCTTGGGACCGTTTCAGCAATCGGTCGCGATCGAAGATTTAGAGGATTTTGCCAAAACGGGGGAAGTTCCTGCAAGTCTCAAGCCTTACAAGGCATTGCTCAGCTCAGAATTTCGAGACATCCTCAACCGTCGCTTGCACCTAGATCCGAATTTGGGAGACAAAGTGGTGAAAGACGTGTTGCGATCGCCCGTTGGAGAAGAATTAATCAAGAAGCTGGGATTGGCGCTCCCGAATAGTACGGTAGAACAACTGCAAGCAGGTCTAACTCTAGCCTTGCGGCAAGCCAACGGCTTAAGCGTTATCAGCTTTTTGCAGTCCTATCCAGCCGACACAATTACCATAGACGCCTCTTCAGCGATCGCGATCGCCCTAGAATTCAACGCCCCCTACTGGCAAAGCGGAGCTTTAGGCCCTCTACTGGAGCGGGAACTGACCGTCACCAAAGGAAAATTTCGTCCTGCCTTTAACCCCGCCCAAGCGGGTTCCGAAACAGTACAGCAGCAGACTCTGACTTTTCACGACTGGCGACGCCAAGAGCCGATTCTGGGGACATACACCAGCGATCGCAAGATCGTCGTCGATCTTTACTGGGCAAACACAAACGAGAAGCCCCCTTACCAAAATTCTCAAAATCCCCTCGTGGTTCTCTCCCACGGCTTTGGAGCCGATCGCTCCTTCCTGGCTTATGTAGCCCGTCACCTAGCGTCTCATGGCATCACCGTCGCCGCCATCGAGCATCCAGGCAGCAATGCCAACCGAATCTTTGGGGGGCATTTTGGTAGTAACTCGGTAGGAGTGCCCGGTTTGGTGCCCTTGTTACCGGCGTCCGAATTTGTCGCCATGCCCAAAGATATTAGCTTTTTGCTTGATGAGCTAGCTCGGCTAAACCAGCTACCAGGTTCCCTTCAGGGGAAGCTGAATACCGAGAAAGTGAGCGTGATTGGTCATTCCTTGGGCGGCTACACGGCTTTAGCGTTGGCGGGAGGCGAACTGAATCTAGATGAGTTACGACAATTCTGCAAAAATCGCAATCCTCTAGGAAAATCGGGGGGCGATTGGTTGCAGTGTGCAGCAGCGGATCTGCCCGACCAACGTTTGAGCTTGCGGGATCGGCGCGTGGCGCAAGCGATCGCGCTGAACCCCGTCGTGGGAGACTTATTTGGCAAAAAAGGTCTTGGCAAAGTTAGCACTCCTACCTTAATCTTGACTGGCACCAGCGATCCCCTCACTCCATCGCTGAACCATCAACTACGACCTTTTACCCAACTACCCAGCCCGAAATATCTCCTCACAGCAATTGGCGGAACTCACTTAAGCATTAGCGATTTTGCTCCTGGTAGCCAAGGCGAACAGCTCACTCAAACAACCCTCGTCAACGAACGCACTGGTGAAGTAGCGGCTCCCCTGCGTCAGTTGCTTAAAGGCGTCACCTTGGCATTTGTCAAACAGCTGACTCCAGCCGCCTCAACTTACGAACCCTTTTTAACACCCGCCTACGCCCAATCTCTCTCTACCCCAGAACTGGCGCTGCGCCTGAATACGCAACTACCCCCAAGCGTTACTTCGTGGCTGGCTTTGCCACCACTGCCCTAGAAAGGCGGGCATCCCAATGAAATGTTTCTCAAAACTAAGGCAAGGCTCCGAGTTTTGGATAAAAATCCTGATTTAATCAAAGTCAAGCTGTGACTAATTAAAAGTTAGCATTAAGCTAATCGCTACTTTTGACAGTAGCCTCTTCAGGAGAGAGCGCATTATGGACCCCATCACGATTCTTGCCCCCCTCGCCTTAGTGATTATCGGCTATACAGTGGGTTCTGTGAAAATTATCAACGAAGGAAATCAAGCTTTAGTAGAGCGCTTGGGTCAGTACAATCGAAGACTCGCGCCCGGTCTCAACTTTATCGTTCCCTTTGTTGACTCAATTGTGGTGGAGGAAACCAGCCGCGAGAAGTTTTTGAATATTGACCCTCAACAGGCAATTACCAAAGACAACGTTTCGCTGAAAGTTGATGCAGTGGTGTACTGGCAGATTCTGGATTTGGAAAAAGCCTACTACGCCGTTGAAGATATTGAGCAAGCAATCGAAAACTTAGTTTTGACGACGCTTCGCTCTGCGATTGGTCAAATGGAACTGGAGCAAACTTATTCTTCCAGAACCGAAATTAATCAGACTTTGTTACAGCAGTTGGATGAAGCGACGGCTGCGTGGGGAGTTAAGGTGACTCGCGTCGAGGTACGAGACATTACGCCCGCAAAAACTGTCTTGGAGTCTCTGGAGTTGGAACGAGCAGCCGAAAGTAAGAAACGCGCTTCCATCTTGGAAGCGGAGGGAACTGTGAAGTCGATAGAAATTCTGAGCCAAGCTTTGCAGTCACAACCTTTAAGTAGAGAAGTATTGCAGTTTCTCGTTGCTCAAAGATATGTCGATGCCAATCAGAAATTGAGTGCGAGTCCTAACTCCAAAGTGGTATTTATGGACCCGAAAGCTTTATCAGAAGCCATGACTGATTTAATGTCTACTCCTGAACCTCCTAATGGCTCTAATGGCAATGGATCGGGAACTTAGAAGGTAAAAGGTAAAAAACAAAAATGAAAAGAGTTTTAAGAGTCGAGCTGATTTGAAATTAAAAACATCACTTTTTAAGGCATTTCAAGACAGCGATCGCTCTTAGCTTTTCTATTTCTGTTTTCTGAAAATGGCATCCGCAACGCGACAGACATCATGCATGGGTTGGACATCATGAATTCGGAGGATATCAGCACCTCCCGCGATCGCTCCGCAACAAGCCGCCGCCGTTCCCCACACTCTGGCTTTGGGATCGGGTTGATTTAAAATCCGCCCGATAAAACTTTTCCGGGATGGTCCCACTAACAAAGGAACACCTAAAGAATGCAACATCGGCAGGCGTTGCAGAATTTCCAAACTTTGCTCGTAAGTTTTGGCAAAGCCAATGCCGGGATCGATGATAATTTTTGAGCGAGCGATGCCAGATGCGATCGCTTGCTCAATTTGACTTGACAAAAACTCGGAGATTTCCCCCATCAAGTCCTGATAATTCGTCATCTGCTGCATGGTAGCTGGCGTCCCTCGGATGTGCATCAACACAATGGGGACTCCCAACTCTGCCACCACAGCAAACATCTCCGGGTCGAAAGTACCGCCGGAAATATCATTGACGATATCAGCCCCCGCCGCAACTGCTGCCTGTGCCACAGATGCCCGCGTTGTATCCACGGAAATCGGAACCTCAGAAGGAGGAGGGATGTATCCCGGAGGGTTGGATAAGGGATTGCTGTGCTGAGCAGATTCTATGACGCCCACCGAAGAATCGGAGTCATCCTCGATCCTTCCTTCTGCACCCTTTCGGAGCGCCTGCACCACTGGTAGCACCCGATCCAATTCCTCTTCCAGAGAGATTTGGGCGGCTCCGGGGCGGGTTGATTGTCCCCCCACATCGAGGATATTGGCTCCGGCTGCCACAAGATGCTTAGCCTGAGCCAAGGCGTCTCCTAGCGTGTTAAAGTCTCCGCCGTCACTAAAACTATCAGGCGTCACATTCAACACACCCATTAAATAAGTGCGCTGTCCCCAGTCAAAAGTTTGACCCCGCAGGGTCAAGCTATTTTGGATTTTGGATTGATTCATCCGTCATCCGGCGAAGAAAGCGCCGCTTCGCTAACATCCTTATCCTTTTTGAAAGTTGACAATTCGGGCAAAACTGGCAGCCTCCAGACTGGCTCCCCCGACCAAAGCCCCATCGATTTCTGGCTGCGCCATGATTTCATCAATATTATTGGGCTTGACCGAGCCACCGTACTGAATCGAGACATTTGGATTTGTCAATTGAGTGCGAATCAAGCCAATCACCCGATTTGCTTCTTTTGACTCGCAGGTGTCGCCAGTACCAATTGCCCAAATAGGTTCGTAGGCAATAACCAGGTTTTCCTGGTCAACGTCAACCAAGCCTTTTTTCAGTTGGGTAGAAATCAGGGATTCTGTTTCACCTGCATCGCGTTGTTGCTTGGTTTCGCCGACGCAGAGAATGGGCGTTAAACCGTAGCGTTGCGCTGCTTTCAGCCGTAGGTTCACAGTTTCATCGGTTTCGCCAAAGTATTGACGCCGTTCGCTATGACCCACAATTACGAAACGCACCCCAATTTCTGTCAGCATGGGTCCGGCAATTTCACCTGTGTAGGCTCCCATTTCTTCCCAGTGGATGTTTTGGGCACCCAGCTGCACGCGGCTACCGTGCAGATTTTTAGACATGATGCTTAAAGCAGTGAAAGGAGCCGCTAGGACTACTTCCCGCTCGTCTGGGGTTTCTTCTAGGTGAGACATGAATCCTTGCAAAAACTCCAGACTCTCGGTCTGAGTTTTGTACATTTTCCAATTACCGGCAATAACTATTTTCCGCACAGCTAACTCAGTCAAGTTCAGAATGCTAAAAACTGTAACCTCCAGTTTAGTACGGCGGGGGAACCCCTGCTTTAAAGGCGATCGCATTTACACTTTCTGGTCGCTAAAAGCGCAAATGTCAAGCGACGCGATAATTTCACCCCGCAATCCTTGCACGCCAACACTCGCTCCTGCGGATGCTGCTCTTAGCCGCGACTCACTTCAAAAATCTTTTTATTACTTTAGGTGGGTATTTACCCAAAAGATTCCCCCCTATCGTAGGATGTTCCTCAAAAAAACATAGGGTTAAAATTATACCAGAACGTAAATAAAAAACTTAAATTATTGGAGTAAATATGAAACTAAAATTTTTAGCAGCCGCAGCGATTCTGCTTCCCTTAGGCTTAGTTGCTCCCGTCCGAGCCGAAAATCCCGCTCATGTCAGACGATTAATCGAAACTAAGCAATGTCAGAACTGCGACTTGAAAGGAGCCAATCTTGTAAGTGCCCATCTCACTGGGGCTGATTTGAGAGGGGCAAACTTGCAGGGAGCTAACCTAGCGAATGCCAACTTAGAAGGTGCCGATCTAACGCAGGCTAATCTGGAAAAAGCTAATTTAACAGGTGTATTTGCTAATAGCGCCGATCTCCAGCAAGCAGACTTAAGTAGTGCCAATTTGAGAGAGGCTAACTTGATAAATGCTAACTTGAAGGATGCGGCTCTCGACAACGCGATTTTGCCGAATAACGTTAAATGGGATTAGTGGGTTTTTCAAAACTAAATATTTGACAAAAATACAAAACTCGGTCAGTAACTGACCGAGTTTTGTTTTGAGCGATCGCCTACGCATAAAGCACAGATACAATCAGGCTAGGCTCTAGCGTGCAGCCTTTGCCGAAAGCCGAGAAGCTTCTTGCTCCGAAATCCATGATGAAGACAAATCTTCTACAAAACTTTTCTGGTTTAAACTTGCAGCTTCAACTACTCTGACGATCAGTGTTGGCAAGTAAGTGCTATTAACCATCTGATAGCCATAGCCAAAAACCTTGCCTGAGCGTCCGGTTTTCTTATGTAGTACGCTATCTCCGATATTCAGCATGATTTCAACTCTCCTAATTTGGTAATTTGCCGTTTTCTTACTACTTGAATTGCTCTCAAATGATTAGATGGATATCCCGCTTTTACGGACAATCCATCGATTTGGAATGAATTTGTCTAGGGTTGGGGAATAGAGTTCTTGCAAAAATATTGAGAACCTGTCCTAACTTTCGGAAACGAAGAGGGAGTCTCATTTCCTCCTGGCAAGGAACAAAGAAGATTGATTGTTTTTATTGCAAGAAACGCTTATACACTGAAAGCTCACAACGTTGGATGGAAACTCTTTTCTAGTGCCTTTTCTTGCTCGCTATCGGGATGAAAATCCCATCCCAAAGGACTCAGCACTTTTCAGGGGAAAAAATCTCAAGCGACTAGCTGCGGTTTGCTCGCAGATTCAACAGCAGCTTGGCACAGTAATTTGGTGTACAGATGGCTGAGTCGTAATGCCACGCTATTCCAGCTAAAGGCAATTTCTACCCGTTGGCGACCCATTTGGCCTAATTGGTCTCGCCAATCGGGATCGGCTAGGATGCGGTCAATCGCCTGTCCAAAGGCGACTTCATCTTTGGGAGGTACCAGTAAACCCGTTACCTCTGGCACTACGGTAAACTGCAAGCCGCCTACATTACTTGCAATTACCGGCGTCCGGTTAGCCATTGCTTCAATGGCAACTAAACCGAAGGGTTCGTAATGACTGGGGACAACACACACATCGGCAGCTGAGTAGTAGAGAGGCAAATCGTTATCTTCCACACGACCGGGGAAGCAAGTGAGATCGCCAATGCCTTCTTCAGCTACGATTTTCTCAATGCGATCGCGTTCAATGCCGTCACTCTGTCCCGGACGACTTCCGCCTGCGATGAGGAGCTTTAGGTCGCAAGACTTGCGTAAGCTTGATTTTGCTACAGCTCGGACTAAAGTTTCAATTCCCTTGCGCCGATCGAAACGACCCACATACAGCACTACTTTGGCGTCGCTGGCAATTCCTAGCTGTTGGCGTGCTTCTTGGCGCTGAATGGAACCAAATTTAACGATATCTGTACCGCAGGGAATCATTTCAATCTGTCCCTGAGTGGAAACAAGCGATCGCATTTGATCTTCTTCTTGCGGACTGGTAGCAATCACTCGATCCACTGTTTCCAAACACGCTTTTTCAACTGCTAGCCGTGTGGAAGCGATCGCTGGAATTTCGGAAACTGTACGATACTTTACCGCCCCCAGCGAGTGATAAGTATGTACCTGTATCAAAGGTTGGTGCTTTTTCAGTTCCATTCCCACCCAAGATGACAACCAATAATTGGTATGCACCAGGGTATATTGCCAACCTTCACGCTGCTGAAATGCCTGGAATTGTTCAACAAACTCTGGTAAATAGCAGAAGAGTCGATCCCGACTCATGAATTGGGCTGGCCCAGCGGCTAATCGGATTGTCTGGCAGTTAGGCGTATGCTGAACGACATCCAGTTGCTCCGGAGTGCTGCGGCGAGTGAACATATCCACCTGCCAGCCTTGCTCAGCGAGTGCTAATCCTACTTGACGCACATAGACATTTTGACCTCCAGCTTCTTCTTGCCCAATTTCTACCGCTGGATCGCCATCTACTGAAATTAAGGCGATACGATTTTTTTCAGTCAGTAACATCGGTTGATTTTCTCCTCATAGCTAGCGCACCTGCTCTCCTACGCCAGCAGTTGAAGCACGAAATGTGCCTCTATTCATAGTCGAGGGCAGGTACAACGAAGCGAACAGATACCAGCCAAGGACACTGATGAGATCGCGCAAATTCTACAAAATTGCTGACTCTTCAGTCTCCTCTCAATGCCGACGGAGTTAGCTGACGGGCGAGGACTGAGAGATGTCCCTCTCTGAGAAATTAAGAATGCAAAATTAAAAATTAGGATTACTATTTTTAATTTTTAATCTCTCATCGATAAGCCCCAAAATTTGGTTCCTCCGCTCCAGCTTCACCTTAATTAGATAAGGTACGTTTTTTAAAGTGAGATACTGGATTAGGCTGACTTATGTAGACTGACTGCAACCTTAACACTACAATTTAAAAATCGTCAACCTACCTTAAGATAGATGTTTTTTAATATACGATAATGATATCTATACTTACCCTCCAATCGTCAGACTTACGAGTCAAGCATTTGATGTGGGCGGATGGGGTCGATAGAGTACATTGGGCTAAGTAAAAAAACCATCAGCTAACTTTTGTTAGCGAACGTTCGCGCACGGCATTAACCTACACGGCAAGAAATGCAACTCGTTATTAATAAAAGCTTTCTACATCTTTAACCTTCAGTCATTCGTTCAATATCAACCAACTCATAACTAAGAGTTAAAGACTACTAGAAACAACTCTTTACTGTTGCTATGATTCATCTAATTATAGTTTTTATAGCTCGGTGCTAAATCATTTTCAAACGCGAGATATTCGACTTATCGAAGAAGTCAGGAATCTGAACTCCTAGCTTGCAACTCAAATAGGATTGCTATAGCTACGGGATAATTAGATTAGATTTAATAACCGAATGGAATAGTAGTTGTTGAGGAAAAAAGCTCGGTTTAGCGATTAGCGGTTAGCAATTTCAATTCCTAATTGCTAACCGCTAATCGCTAATCGCTAAGTGCTTTTTTTTAACGACTTGCTGCCGCTTCACGAGCAGCTGCCGCTTCATCTGGGTGAATCCCCAAGCGCGTCAGATTAATCCGACCTTTGCTATCAATTTCCCGTACCTTGACAATGACTTCATCCCCGACAGCCACTTCATCTTCGACGCGACCGACTCGGTAATCAGCAAGTTGAGAAATGTGGATCATCCCTTCTTTTCCGGGAAGCACTTCCACAAACGCCCCAATTGGAATAATCCGGGTTACGCGACCAGCGTATACATCACCCTCATTCAGCCTCCGCGTCATCCCTTGGATGATGTTGCGGGCTTTCTTCGCCTTCTCGCCATCTACTGCTGAAATCGTGATCGTGCCATCATCCTCAATGTCGATTTTGGCACCCGTTTCTTCAGTGATGCTCTTAATCATCTTGCCTCCAGGCCCGATGACCATGCCAATGAGTTCTGGCTCAATCTTGAGCGTTAGCAAGCGAGGTGCATAAGGTGACATCTCGGTGCGGGGCTGGTCAATGGTTGCCAGCATTTTCTCTAAAATGTGCAGCCTAGCGCCCTTTGCTTGCTCGACGGCTTTGGCAATGATATCCAGAGGCAGTCCGCTGATCTTCATGTCCATTTGCAAGGCAGTGATACCAGTATCGGTACCTGCCACCTTAAAGTCCATGTCACCTAAGAAATCTTCAATGCCCTGAATATCAGTCAGAATGCGAACTTCCTCGCCTTCTTTAATCAGTCCCATTGCTGCGCCACTCACCGGCTTCGCAATGGGCACGCCAGCATCCATCAAAGCCAGGGTGGAACCACACACCGAACCCATCGATGTGGAACCATTAGAAGAAAGAACTTCAGACACCACCCGAATCACGTAGGGGAAGTCTTCCTTCGGCGGTAACACTGGCACTATTGCCCGTGCGGCTAGTGCCCCGTGACCAATTTCCCGACGACCGGGTGCCCGCATCGGCTTGGTTTCCCCAACAGAAAAGGGCGGAAAATTATAGTGATGTAAATAGCGCTTTTCATCTTCTGGATGCAGGTCATCTGCGAGATCCTGGGCATCGCCTGGGGTGCCGAGAGTACAAACAGATAACACCTGGGTCAGTCCTCGGTTAAACAAACCGCTACCATGAACCCGATTGGGCAACAGACCCACGCGACAAGAGACAGGGCGCACTTCATCAAGCTTGCGACCATCTACCCGGACGCTGTCTTCGACAATCTGACGGCGCATCAGCTTCTTGGTGATGTCTTTAAAGACGTTACTCACTGCTTTAGAGTTAGCCGCAGAAGCAACTCGAATGGGGTCGTCTTCAGCTAATTCTGCGATCGCTGCCAGGATTTGTGTCTCTTTGATCTGATCTAAAAGAGCATCGCGGCTATTTTTGTCGAGTTCAAATTTGGAGAGGACTTCTTTGATTTGGGCAGTCGCGCGATCGCGAATAAAATTCTCTAGGGTCGAATCGACTTCCGGCTGGATTTCTTGAACCAATTCAATCCCCAGTGCTGCCATGAGTTCTCGCTGCGCCTCAATCAAGTCGCGCACCGCCTCATAGCCGAAATCAATCGCCTCAATGACATCCTGTTCTGGCAGCTGATTCGCTCCAGCTTCGACCATAATCACGCCATCTGGAGAGCCTGCCACCACCAGATCCAAATCCCCCGCCTCAATCTCGGCGTAGGTAGGATTGATAATAAAATCATCCCCCACCAAACCAACCCGCACCGCTGCCATCGGTCCTTGGAAGGGAATCTGTGCTAAAAGCACCGCAATTGAAGCACCTGTTACCGCCAGAACATCCGGCGGTACCTGCTCATCCATCGACAGCGTGGTTGCTACTACCTGAATGTCATCTCTCAGCCAGGAAGGAAATAATGGACGCAGGGGACGGTCAATCAAACGACCCGTGAGCGTTACTTTTTCGGGGGGACGCCCTTCTCGTCGCAAGAAACCACCGGGAATCCGACCGGCTGCATAAAGCCTTTCTTCGTAATCTACCATTAACGGCAGGAAATCAATGCCTTCTCGGCCTCCGGAGCGAGTCGCCGTGACTAAAACTGCGGTGTCTCCTGACTGAATTAAAACTGAACCCCCAGCTTGAGGGGCAAGCAAACCCACCTTCAGTCGAATATCCCGTCCATCAAAGGATATTGACTTGTCTAGCTCTACCATGCGGTACTTTGTCCTTCTATCATTTTTCTTTATCTTTCGCAATCGTAGCACTTAGGTACTGGTGGTGCCTTTAGTGTAGATGACGGCATTCCGGAGACGAGGACGGACAGAGGAGTAAGGGCGCAGAGGATCGAAGATAACAACTGACGGCTGATAAATTAGCGCAAAGAGCGGTACATCTTTAGGACGTCTCCTACTCGTCCCTGAGATAGTCCATCAAATAAATGTGCAGCGCTCAGAATCCGCCCGATTCTCTCAAATATTAAAGATTGTCACAATCGGATAGAAGGCGTGTTAATTGCCAAGACAAAATTGAACATCATCGCCGTGTAACCCTTAACGGCAGCTATTTCTAGCATTGATCTCCATCAACCTACTCATGCCTTGACCCCGGTCAAGCAGGTTGTACAATAAATCCAGCATTGCAGATGTAGCTGCACCGTCCGGGAAAGTTGGGCTTGAGATAGTAAAGCTCCCAAGATTTTCATCGGCGTTGATGGATTTAGTGTGGTTGTCGGTGGCAACAAAAGCATCGTGGGTCATCCAGTAGGCAGCAAATTCTACTTTGGATAGAGGTTTACTTTTGCGATAAGTTTGACCCTCAATAATAATCAGATTCAGTAATTCTCTGACTGCATCTTGCTCAGAAGGAAACATCTGGTCGAGTTCGGCTTTAATCCCATTTGGCAAGAAGGTCGTTAAAAAAGTAAATAAATTTTAATTTTTAAGTAAAACTTGTAAAAAGTGATGCCTTTAATTTAGCTAAGGAAAAAGCATCGAATTATCTAATTGCTAATTTCTGCTCTAATAAACGTTAATAAATTGAGTTAATTCTCACAAAAAAAGCTTTTAAACATGGCAATTTTACACGGTAGTTGGCTCATTCAACCTCAGGGTGGTTATCTATTTGTTTGGGGAGAAATTTGGCGACCCATGACGCCTGCGATGTCTTCTCAACCCGATACAGTGGCATCCCATCCGATGGCGATGACGCAGGTAGAATTAATCGCTTTTTTGCGATCGCGTAGTCTCTTTGGTGAATCGCGCAGCCATGCGAAAAGTCGGGCTAATGAGAAATGGCACAAGAAAGCGATCGCTTTGCCCACCCAAATAGAGGCAGGAGATCCAGTTTGCCCACTGCTATCCACCAAAATGCTTTCAGACGGTGCGGATGCTTCAACCTTATCCTTACACCTCTGGCAAGTTGAAGGGCTGTGTCTCGATCCTCTCGAAGCAATACAATTTTTGCAAGCGCTGCCCCTTGGTTCTTTTAAAACATCTGATGCTTATGTAGGGGGAGATTTACGCTTTTGGGCACAGGTTAGCCGATGGATCTTGGATCTTCTGGTGCGATCTAAGTTTTTACCAACCCTACATCGGCAGTTGGATGGTACTGTCGTCGCCGCTTGGCAACCTCTACTTGATAGTGGGTTAGATCAAGCGCGTTTGGAAAAGTTTACCCAGCTCATGCCCTCTGCCTGCCGCACTTATCAACACTCGGAGGTTAGTGGTAAAGAAAAACCTAAAGAACAACTAGAACCAGAAGAACCCAAGGAATTACTCTTAAGATTCTTAGGCAGTGCGATCGACGCACAAGTGCGTTCGAGTGCTGGGAATTCTGCCTTACCCGCAGTAGAACCGATAGTGCAGGAGTGGTTGCAAGCCCTTTCTACCGCATCCAATACCCTCAAAACAGAACCGGCGGCAATTGGACGCTTGGAAGCAGCCTTTCAGACTTGGACATCGCCAGTACGAGATCATTTACTCGCCCCGGTGTTCGCTAGCGGGGAATTGAGAACCCGCCAATACCAACAAAACCGATTTCGCACCTGTTTCCTTCTCCAACCACCTGATACAGGTGATGAGAATTGGAGTTTAGAATACTTTCTCCAGGCAACGGGCGACCCAGAATTTTTGGTGAATGCAGAAACTATCTGGAACCATCCCTTAGAGCGTTTGGTCTTCAAAGGTCGCACGATTGAGCATCATCAGGAGACTTTTCTAAGCGGCTTAGGTCTGGCTGCCCGACTTTATCCGCCCATTGAAGCCAGCTTGCATGACCGTCGCCCGCAGTTTTGTCGCTTGACACCCGTACAGGTGTACGAATTTATCAAGGCGGGTGCATGGCGACTGAAAGACAGTGGATTGGGAGTCGTGATGCCGTCCAGTCTGATGCCTGCGGAGGGAGAAAATAGGCATTTGGGGCTGAAAATTCGCTCTAGCACCACACCGGGCAAAGGTCAGTCGGGATTGCAAAGCTGGCTGTCTTTTGAGTGGGAATTAGCAATTGGCGATCGCACGATTTCTAAACAAGAATTTGACCGTCTAATCGCTCTGCAAAGTCCGCTGGTGCAAGTGAATGGGGAGTGGATTGCCCTGCAACCCTCCGATGTGAAAGCCGCTCAGTTGCTGCTAGCAACGCCCAAAGACCAGATGGCGCTTTCCTTAGAAGATGCTCTGCGGCTGAGTACCGGCGATACCAAAGTAATCGAAAAACTTCCGGTGGTTAGCTTTGAGGCAGCAGGGCCGCTTCAGCAGTTGCTAACAACTTTAACCAATAATCAGGCGGTGGAAGCGATCGCGCCGCCTGCCAATTTCCAGGGGCAGTTGCGACCTTATCAAGCGCGGGGCGTTGGCTGGCTCTCCTTCCTCGAACGCTGGGGTTTGGGAGCTTGCCTCGCAGACGATATGGGATTGGGAAAAACAATTCAATGCATCGCCTTTCTGCTGAATTTACAAGAAGGAGAGAAATTAGAAGCACCGACGCTATTAGTTTGCCCGACTTCAGTTTTGGGGAACTGGGAACGAGAAGTTAAGAAATTTGGCCCCACGCTGAAAGTTGTCGTCCATCACGGGGATAAACGACCGAAAGGGAAAGCGCTGGCAAAAGCCGTTAAGGGCAAAGACTTGGTCATTACCAGTTATTCACTGGCGTTTCGGGATGCCAAAGACCTTCAAAGTGTTTCTTGGCGGGGTGTGGTGCTAGATGAAGCTCAAAATATTAAGAATCCCCAGGCGAAGCAATCGCAAGCAGTGCGTCAGTTAAAAGCAGGTTTTCGGATTGCCCTAACAGGAACTCCGGTGGAAAATCGCTTGGCAGAACTCTGGTCAATTTTAGATTTTCTCAATCCGGGGTATTTGGGAACGCGGGATTTCTTTCAACGCCGGTTTGCCTTGCCGATTGAAAAATATGGAGATATGGCTTCGTTGCAGACATTGCGATCGCTTGTTAGTCCTTTTATCCTGCGACGCCTGAAAAGCGATCGCAATATCATTCAAGATTTGCCCGACAAGCAGGAAATGACTGTATTCTGCGGACTTTCTGCCGAACAAGCTGCACTCTATCAAAAATTGGTGGAAGAATCGCTAGTTGAAATTGAAGCCAGTGAGGGCGTGCAACGAAAGGGAATCATTTTAGCTTTGTTGATAAAGTTAAAGCAAATCTGCAACCACCCCGCCCAATTTTTAAAGGAAAAAGAACTGGTAGCACAGCGTCGCTCTGGCAAACTTCAGCGTTTAGAAGAAATGTTGGAGGAAGCTTTATTAGAAGGCGATCGCGCTTTAATTTTTACTCAATTTGCCGAGTGGGGAAAACTTCTCCAACCTTATTTGGAGAAACATCTAGGTGGGGAAACCCTATTTTTGTATGGAGGTACCCGCAAACAACAACGGGAGGAAATGATTGACCGATTCCAGAACGATCCAGAAGGCCCCAGAATCTTTATTCTTTCTTTAAAAGCTGGTGGAACGGGTCTCAATTTAACACGGGCAAATCATGTGTTTCATTTCGACCGTTGGTGGAACCCAGCCGTCGAAAATCAGGCGACGGATCGGGTTTTTCGGATTGGTCAAACTCGGAATGTACAGGTACATAAATTCACCTGTACCGGCACCCTGGAAGAAAGAATTAATGAAATGATTGAAAGTAAAAAAGCACTGGCAGAGCAAGTGGTGGGTGCCGGTGAACAGTGGATTACGGAACTGAATACTGACCAACTCCGCAATTTATTACTGCTGGATCGGACTGCTGTAATTGATGATGAATGAGCAAGTCCTTAGTCATCAGTCGTTAGTTAGATTTCTAGAGAAATGACGAATAACAAATAAGCCATAATATGAACAATTACGAAATTCAAAGCCGCGAATGGTGGGTACAAGAATGGATCGATCTATTAGAGAAGTCCCGCTTCAAAAAGCGATTGGAAAGGGCACGAAATTATGCAATGCAGGGAAATGTTCTCGGCATTGAATTTAAAGGTCCAAAGGTGTTAGCAAAAGTGCAAGGTACGGCACCGGAACCCTATCAAGTTTCCCTATCCCTAGACCCTTTTACAGATGAACAGTGGGATTATGTGATTGAAACCATGTCTCAACGGGCGATTTTTTCTGCCCAACTATTGGCGGGAGAAATGCCGCCCAACATTCAAGAAGTGTTTACCGCCAATGGTTTGAGTATATTTCCCTTTACTTTGTCTGATATCCATGCACGGTGCAGTTGCCCGGATAAAGAAATTCCCTGCAAACACATTGGTGCAGTTTATTATCAGTTAGGCGATCGCTTCAGTGAAGATCCTTTCGTCATCTTCCAGTTGCGGGGACGCCCCAAAGAACAAATCCTCGATACCCTACGCAAGCTAAGACGCGGTACCGCTGAAACTTCTGAGGCTGAAATTCCCACAGATGAAACATCCCAGCCATCGAACGAGGGTACTTCCTCCCTACCAGCAACCCCGCTAAAAATTGAGCAATTCTGGAAATACGACGAACCGCTAGATTCTTCACTGGTCGTAATTGCACCGACTGGTGACACTGTATTAAATGTACTCGGATCGATTCCCCTCTCATCCGGTTCTAGTCAGCCGGTGATGCAATATTTAGACACCGTTTATCAAACAGTCAGTCAGCAAGCTTTTCTAGCGGCGATGAATTTAGAAGAGAGTTGATAGATTGAGAAGAAGCGATCGCTTAGCGTAATCATTGAGAGTGCGATCGCTTGTTGACAAAGCAGGACTTAGCGGCAGGATGCCTTGAGCGATTGAGCGCTCAAAGCGTTTTACGGAATGGATAGAATGGCGGCGGTAGAGAGTAAGGATCAGCCCGGTTGCGAGGAAATTCATGACACTGGATTTGCAGAGGTTTTATCAGGCGTGTAACCCTAGCCCTCTGAACATGGGTAATGCCGAAGAGCGAAAGTATTACATCGATTTTTCTTCAGTGCGCGGTGGTAATATTATCCGCGAGTTGGGCCGAACCGTCACCCGTCTTTCACCTGATAAGCCGACCTGCCAATTGTTTACAGGACATATCGGCTGTGGCAAGTCCACAGAATTGCAGCAACTTAAGGCTGATTTAGAGCAGCAGGGATTTCATGTAGTTTATTTCGAGTCTAGCCAAGTTTTGGAAATGGCAGATGTCGATGTTACCGATATTTTGCTTGCGATCGCTCGTCAGGTGAGTGCAAGCCTGGAAGCGATTCAAATCAAGCTTAAACCAGGCTACTTTACTAATTTATTTACTGAAATAGCAGACTTTTTGCAGACACCGATAGATGTTTCGATGGAAGCTGAGTTGTCTGTGGGCATCGGCAAGCTGACTGCTAAAACTAAAGATAGTCCCAAGCTTCGCAATCAGTTAAGGCAATATTTAGAACCACGCACGAATGGGATTCTAGAAGCGATTAACAAGGAACTATTTGGAGTTGCTAGAGAAAAACTTAAGCAGCAAGGCAAAAAAGGACTGGTAGTAATTATCGATAATCTGGATCGACTGGAAAACTCGGTAAAGCCAACCGGGCAAATTCAGCCAGAATATTTATTTGTAGAACGGGGAGAACAACTCAACCAGCTGAATTGCCATGTGGTCTATACGATTCCACTGGTGTTGATTTTTTCAAACGCTTTAGGAAGGCTGACGAATCGATTTGGGGGAGATCCCAAGGTGTTGCCGATGGTGCCCGTGCAGGTACGCTCTGGCGGTGAATCAAAAGAGGGGATGGCGCTGCTGCAACAGATGGTACTGGCAAGAGCCTTCCCCGACGTAAATGTAGTAGAGCGTGTCAATAAAATTACAGAAGTTTTTGATAGTCCTGAAACTTTAGCTCGCCTGTGCCGTGTAAGTGGCGGTCATGTGCGGAACCTGCTAGTGCTGCTTTCCCGCTGTCTTGAGCGAGACGATCCACCTCTGTCGCGGGATTGCCTTGAAGGGGTGATTCGGCAACGCCGGAACGCGCTAATCTTGGCACTCACTGAGGATGAATGGATATTGCTGCGGGAAGTGGCACAACAGAAAAGCTTAAGAGGAGAGGAACGATACCAAACTCTAGTGCGCGATATGTTTGTATTTGAATACCGAGACGAAGATGGGTCTTGGTTTGATATCAATCCAATTTTGCGAGAAGCGAAAGAACTTCAGCTATGACTAACTCGCATCAACTAGAAGATGTTGCTGCTGATAACGAGAGTTCGCTGAAGGCCCTGGTACGGGCAATTAGGCTGTCTCAAGGGCAATTTCGGCTAATTTTGGCGCGGTGCAACTATGGGGCGTTGCGCGATCACATGGTGCAACGCCTGCGGGAGTTATCCTCAGTGAAGATCCGAGAGTTAAACTTGCCTGCATCTGTTAAGACACTCTACACAATCCTACTTGCAGAACTAGGAGATGAAAAGCCGTCAGCCGTGATGGTTTTTGGTTTGGAGTCGGTGAACGACCTCAACACGGTTCTCACTTCAACCAACCAAGTAAGGGAGGAGTTTCGCCAAAATTTTCCGTTCCCACTGGTGTTGTGGGTTAACGACCAAGTTCTACAAAAGTTGATCCGCTTAGCACCAGATTTTGAGAGTTGGGCAACGAGTGTTGAGTTTGCACTCTGTACTGATGAGTTAATTGATTTTCTGAAGCAAAATACAGATGCGTTATTTACTGGCAATGTAATTACTAATTTAGAAACTTGCTGTGAAATGGAAGCAGCTTTTCAGGATTTGCAAAGTCGCGGACAAGAATTAGAGCCAGAGGCAGAAGCGGGTTTAGAATTTTGTCGCGGCTTAGATGATTATGCAAATAATCAAATAAATGCTGCTATAGAACATTATCAAAAAAGTTTAAGATATTGGCAGGAAAGGAAACATCTAGAGCGGCAAAGTAGATTGCTACTTAATATTGCCTTATGTTATTACAGCAAAGCTGAACAAAATCAGCGGTATTGGGAACAAATCCGCTATTATCTTCAGCAATGCCTTGATATTTTTGAGCAAGCTGAACGTCCGGATTTGGTCGCTAGCCATATTAGTAAACTTGGTGACGCTTTGCGACAGCTACAAGCATGGGAAGATTTACAAATTCTTGCCCAAAAAGCTGTTAATCTACACCAAAAATACGGGAATTTAAGCCAATTAGCTCAAGATTACGGCTTTTTTGCAGAAGTAGCTCTAGAGCAATCGCGCTGGGATGATGCGAATCAATTAGCTCAACAAGCATTGCAAACTTTAGATAGGATTCCAAGTATTCAGCCATACAAGCGGGGTTTATATCGATTTATTTTAGCGCGAGCGCAATCGCATTTAGGTTTAGCTAAAGAAGCTGTTGTTAACTTAGAAAAAGCTAGGGAAGAAGCAATTCCACAGTATAATCCAAAACTTCATGTTGATATTTTGGAAGAATTGCAATTGCTTTATTACCAGGAAGGGGAATATTTAAAAGCCTTTGAACTTAAAGGAGAAAAAATTTCAACTGAGTTTCAATACAATTTTCGAGCTTTTGCGGGTACGTCTCATTTACAACCAAAACAGCAGGTAATTCACCCATTATTACAAACTGGTCATGAAGCAATCATTTCTCAGGAAATTGCTGCTTCTGGGAGGGAACAAGATGTTAAGCATTTAATAGAAAGAATTAGTAGTAATCAACATAAATTAATCGTAATTCACGGTCAGTCAGGGGTAGGAAAAAGCTCGATTCTGAGAGCAGGGTTAGTTCCAGTCCTGAAACAGCAACCAATTGGAGTGCGAAATGCTTTACCTGTTTTAGTGCGATTTTACACTGATTGGGTTGGCGCATTGGGTAAGGATTTAGCGGAGGGATTGGAGGAAAAGGCGATCGCGCAACGCCATGAAGATCCCCCCCAACCCCCCTTAACAGGGGGGGGGCAAGAAGAGTTAATTAGCCCACCTTTTCAAGCCCTGTTAAGGGAAGCTTTAAATTCAACGACGGCGGTTATTAAACAGTTGCGAAAGAATGCAGATTGTAATCTGTTAACTGTTCTGATATTTGACCAGTTTGAAGAGTTCTTTTTTGTTTACCGCGAGCAAGCTAAAAGATTAGATTTTTATAATTTTTTGCAAGCTTGTTTGGATATTCCATATGTAAAAATTATCCTGGCGTTGCGGGAGGATTATTTACATTATTTGTTGGAATGCAATCGTATCTATCAGATGGGTGCGGTTAACAACATACTTGATAAAAATATTTTGTATTACTTAGGCGATTTTTCACCTAACGAGGCAAAGTTAGTTATTGAAAACTTAACCAAACGCTCCCAGTTTTACTTAGAGCCAGCGTTGATTGAGGCACTGGTGAAGGATTTGGCGGGAGAGTTGAAGGCAGTACGTCCGATAGAGTTGCAAATTGTTGGGGCACAACTCCAGTCAGAAAAAATTACCACTTTAGAACAGTATCGGTGTCTGGGGGACAACCCGAAAGTAGAACTGGTAGAGCGACATTTAGCAGAAGTTATCCAAGATTGCGGCTCTGAAGAAAACAGAAAACTAGCTCAACTCGTTTTATACTTGCTCACCGATGAAAATAATACTCGTCCTCTTAAAACTCGTGCGGCTCTGGCACAGTCTTTAGAATTAAAAGCTGACAATTTAGCTTTAGTTTTAGGGATTTTAGTGAGTTCGGGGTTAGTGGTGCGAGTGCCAGAATCTCCCGCAGATCGCTATCAGATGGTTCACGATTATCTGGTGGCATTTATTCGTCAGCAACAGGGAGCTGAACTATTAGGAGAACTGAGGAAGGAAAAAGAGCAACGAATACGTAGTGAAGAGAAATTAAAAGAATTTCAGATAGGGCAAATTGATGCTCTTAGTCGTTATTCCGGTGCACTATTTTTCTCAAATAAAGAGTTTGATGCGCTAATAGAAGGTTTACGGGCAGGAATAGCACTCAAGCAAGCAGGTGGAGCAAAAACAGATACCGAGATACAAGTTGTAACTGCACTGCGACAGGCGGTTTATGGGGTGAGAGAGCGCAACCGCTTGGAAGGGCATAGCGCCGCAGTCATTAGCATCAGTTACAGCCCGGATGGCAAGACTTTGGCTTCCGCAAGTGAGGACAACACTATCAAACTGTGGAATCTGGCAACGAGTGAATTCATTGCTACACTCCAAGGGCATAGCGCCGCAGTCATTAGCATTAGTTACAGCCCAGATGGCAAGACTTTGGCTTCCGCAAGTGAAGACAAGACTATCAAATTGTGGAATTGGGAAACGGGTAAAGCGATTGCTACCCTCCAAGGGCATAGCGCAGCAGTCTTTAGCATTAGTTACAGCCCGGATGGCAAGACTCTGGCTTCCGCCAGTTATGACAACACCATCAAACTGTGGAATCGGGAAACGGGTAAAGCGATTGCTACCCTCCAAGGGCATAGCGCAGCAGTCAGGAGTGTCAGTTACAGCCCGGATGGCAAGATTTTGGCTTCTGCCAGTTATGACAACACCATCAAACTGTGGAATCGGGAAACGGGTAAAGCGATTGCTACCCTCCAAGGGCATCGCGATTCAGTCTGGAGCGTCAGTTACAGCCCGGATGGCAAGACTTTGGCTTCTGCCAGTTATGACAACACCATCAAACTGTGGAATCTAGCAACGAGTGAATTTATTGCTACACTCCAAGGGCATAGCGCAGCAGTCTTTAGTGTCAGTTACAGCCCGGATGGCAAAATTTTGGCTTCCGCCAGTCGGGACAACACCATCAAACTGTGGAATCGGGAAACGGGTAAAGCGATTGCTACCCTCCAAGGGCATCGCGATTCAGTAATTAGCATCAGTCACAGCCCGGATGGCAAAACTTTGGCTTCTGCCAGTTATGACAACACCATCAAACTGTGGAATCGGGAAACGGGTAAAGCGATTGCTACCCTCCAAGGGCATCGCGATTCAGTCTGGAGCGTCAGTTACAACCCGGATGGCAAGACTTTGGCTTCCGCAAGTGAGGACAACACCATCAAACTGTGGAATCGGGAAACGGGTAAAGCGATTGCTACCCTCCAAGGGCATATGGCAGCAGTCTTTAGCATTAGTTACAGCCCGGATGGCAAGACTTTGGCTTCCGCAAGTGAAGACAAGACCATCAAACTGTGGAATCGGGAAACGGGTAAAGCGATTGCTACCCTCCAAGGGCATAGCGCAGCAGTCTTTAGTGTCAGTTACAGTCCGGATGGCAAGACTTTGGCTTCCGCAAGTGAAGACAAGACCATCAAACTGTGGAATCGAGAAACGGGTAAAGCAATTGCTACCTTTCAAGGGCATATGGCAGCAGTTTTTAGTGTCAGTTACAGCCCGGATGGCAAAATTTTGGCTTCTGCCAGTTATGACAACACCATCAAACTGTGGAATCGGGAAACGGGTAAAGCGATTGCTACCCTCCAAGGGCATATCGCAGCAGTCAGGAGTGTCAGTTACAGCCCGGATGGCAAGACTTTGGCTTCTGCCAGTTATGACAACACCATCAAACTGTGGAATCGGGAAACGGGTAAAGCGATTGCTACCCTCCAAGGGCATAGCGCAGCAGTCTTTAGTGTCAGTTACAGCCCGGATGGCAAGACTTTGGCTTCTGCCAGTTGGGACAAGACCATCAAACTGTGGAATCTCGATCTGGACGATTTACTGGTGCGTGGTTGCGATTGGGTACACGATTATTTGCAGACAAATCGCAATGTGAGCGATCGCCATCTCTGCGACGGTATCGGCACCCAAAAGTAGCTGCTAGGATGCGATATAACTTATCCAATACCATAGTAAGCGCCATACCAAGCGCGATCGCTCACTGCCCAAATTCTAGCCGCGCCTGCTCCACTAACTCACCTGTGACAACTTCCAAACCCCCTGCACGAGCGATCTGCTCAATTCGCTGACGCGCTTGGGAACGGACAAAAAAAGGAATATT
This sequence comes from Trichocoleus sp. ST-U2, assembly GCF_039961875.1. NCBI lineage: Bacteria > Bacillati > Cyanobacteriota > Cyanophyceae > Leptolyngbyales > Trichocoleusaceae > Trichocoleus > Trichocoleus sp. ST-U2. The sequence continues at coordinate 64,678 of NZ_JAMPJY010000035.1, forward strand.
TTTCAGCTTTGCCTTTGCTTCCGGCGTCCACTGTAAAACATCTGTAAAATCAGAATCGCGCATGGTACACCAGCCCTTAGCTATCAGCCATTCAGCTTTTAGCTAGTAAACTTAATCGCATTTTATCAAGTAGCGATCGCTTTTGCTTATATCCCTCTTAGCAGGACTTAAACGAAAATAGAGAAGCAATAAAGGTATAATCTGCGTAGGGCAAAGATTTCACGTTTAGACTTTTTGGATGAAAGAGACAACTCCAGCTGCTATGCCGCCATGCTTTGATAGATGGTGTAAACGCTTTGATGATCTCTGGACGCATCAAGCACAAAAACGAGAGTTTAGGAACTATGTAGGCGGATTATTAGAGGAAAGTGAACGAAAAAACCTATCTCAAATCGCTTCTAACGCTGTAGGAGTGACTTACCATCGATTACATCATTTTTTAACGGAAGCGCCTTGGTCAGCCCAAGAGGTAAATGAGCGTCGTCTGAGAGGATGTCTGAAAAGTAAAAAAGCTCTCATAACGATACCCTGTCAATAGCAATATGTTGATTCGACAGCGTTAAGAGAGCGATGTCTCAATCCTATCCCAGTGACTTAACT
>NZ_JAMPJY010000036.1:0-64729 GCF_039961875.1 Trichocoleus sp. ST-U2
GCAAATGGGATGAGCGCCCACGGATGGGAAGAGCGGATGCTAATGCCATCGTCTGGGCTAACTGATATCCTCGCTGAGGAGTGGGATAGCTCTGGTAAATTACCCGTAGTTGGTGAACGGTTTCGGGAGTACACCAATTTAGAAGATTCTGGCAATGGGATTGCGGAAGGGCGCGATGGTGACTGGGTTGTAGCTCATATCCATCAATTCTCATCCCCGGACACTGACCAGCGGATTGTGGTGTGCTACTGCGATTACCTACCCGTCATCCCGAAATGGGAAGAGTTGCAGCGAGGATTGCCTGTAGACCAGATGCTTCACAAGCAACTGAGGTTAAAGAAGGACACTCCCAGCACAAGGTTGGGTTGATAAGGATTGATCGCGCATTGATTCTGCGTATCACTTTGATACGCAGAATTTGAATCAACTCTACGGAGGCAAACTTAGAAAAGTATGCAGATTAGCGAAATTGAAAAATGTACCATCTTAAATCGCCTAGATGGACTACCTCCAAAAACTTGGTTGAATTACTCATCAACAGATGGCCAGAAGAAACGCTGGGAAAGTGTTTCAGCCAAACATCAACTACTTAAAAAAGCTTTAGAGGCTTACTGCTCAGGCGATTCTACTCTTTTGAAGAATCTTGAACAGAAGGATCAAGCATATTTCGCTCAACTTGCTGAGTGTTATATAACTCTATATGGAGTGTTGCAGTGGGCTTGGAGTGATTTTGTTGAGGCTACTGAGGAAATAGGGATTGAGCTAAGAAATCTACGAGTTACAACCCCTGGTCAGATGCTAGTTGAAATCTTGACACTGGAAGCAGAGGGGGAGTTTCGCGAGTGTCTGGTTCCGCGCCTAGAGTATAAACCCCGACTCAGGTACAACCTTTCCCTCAAAAAGAAAAAGGTTGACCAAATACTGTCGGAAAAGCGATCGCTTAATTCTGAACAACAGAGAACACGGGGTCTAAGTAGTAACGGAACAGAAAGTCACGCTAAGAGGTGTACCAGTTGAACCTACTGAGAATTAGAAGCCTGAAACCCTTGATATTCCGTTCAAAATTTTTGTACCAAATAGCCTACAGTCTCATGGGTACGTCTCATTGAGACTAGAAGACGCTTCTTGAAATGACTACTCGGTTAGTGTTTCAGCCTTAGCGTAAGTTTTTGTTCCATTACTACTCAACCCCCGTATCACGCATTATGACAACCCAAGGAAAACTTGAGCTAACCATAAAGATTTCGGAATTCCCAGCCGATGTGAAAATTGTCGAAAACGGTTGGAGGTGTTTCGAGATTGACTGCGATGGGCAGATTGTCAGCGTAACTGTAAAGCCCAAAGTTTTTAAGAAGCTAGAGCAGGCACAAACTGATTACCCAATGTGGGTTGCTGCGATCGCTGGGAAGATGGGCGAACTCACAGATCGAGGCTTTGTCCTGAACGAGCCATCCATCCAGGTTTTCGAGAAGAAGCCAAAGGAACCAAAAGAGACAGTGGTCACTGAGTGAGGAGCTATATAATCAGATGCATAAAAATAAAATGTTGGATAGCGTCTTTGAGTCCAGGAAATACACCCCACAGCTTAATGCTGCTGAGTTAATTTACACAGACAGAGGAGGTAGTAATAAAATAAAAACGCAAAAAGCTGTCTGCGATTGATTTAGCCGCGACAGCATTTTACGTGATTAAGTCAAAAAGAGAACATTACAGCCACACTAATAAGACAGCTCAATCTTGGCGGAACGACTGTCTTTTCACAAAAGTGTCATTAGTAGCGACCGAAACGTTACTACTAATTTAGCATTGAAACTTCGTAGTAGACGCTGAAAAGTGAAGCTGAACTTTCACTGCTAAAAGGCTGAAATGCTCTCCTGATGAAAAAAAAAATCAGGAGAAAACAGGTGCAATATTCTTCACACTCTCCCTTTGACCTTCAGGTAGAGGGACGAACAACACTAGACCCACAACACTTTGAGGAATGGCGAAGCAGCGGCGTAGATGATGCGATCATCGCGCTGAACGTGCGATCACTAAGTGGGGATGAAGCGTACAGATTTCTCGTTCCCGATCCGCAGAAGGCATTCGGCAAAGTTCATCTCGATGCACAGTGGCGATCGCTGCGGAAAAGTTACGGGCACATTGAAGCAGGTGGCTGGTGGTGCAATGGGTTAGACCCCTTAAACAACTGGCAACCGATGGAGGAGTGGGGCTGCTTAAAGCCAGACTTGCCGCGTAAGAACGCGAATGGAAAATCGGTTAAATACGAGCATCCACCGGGGCAAGCCGCACGAGCATTTTTCCTACGAATTAGCTTCAAAATCAGTCTCAGAATTGCTAGGCAATATGGACTTGAAACCGAATACTGGAAAAGATTTCCACACTTTCAATCACTAGGAAAGGGCTTTGAAATTTCAAGGAAGGCTCTCAAGTGCAAGCGTCCTAGACCGCTTAAATTGAAGCTTCAGACGCATCGGAAACACCTCAGGAGGTTCGAGGATAAAGGTTTTTGGGCGTGGGTTTTAGAAAACAATCTCCCAATCGTTCTGACTGAAGGGAGCAAAAAAGCCGGGTCATTGTTATCAGCCGGATATGCAGCGGTTGGCTTGCCGGGAATTTGGAATGGTCGGCGGGTGATTGGTTCCATAGCCACCTTGATTCCAGAGCTACAGTTGTTCGCTACCGAGGGGCGACTCATTTATTTCTGCTTTGACCACGACACCAAACCGAAAACAATTGCAGCAGTAAACTCAGCGATCGCCAAAACTGGGAAGCTCTTTGTCGATGCTGGTTGCAACGTGCATGTCATCAGTTGGAGCGCTCCTGAGAAGGGCGTTGACGATTTTATCATTGCCAATGGACAGGCAGCCTTTGATGAAGTTTATTCCAAAGCTCTCCCACTGCAACAGTGGCAATGGACAAAGCGACAAGAGCGTTCGTTGACCCACAGCCCTAGTGTGGTTCTAAATGTACCCGACCTCAGTATCATTGGCTTGCAGGTTCCTGATTCTGGAATTGTTGCTATCAAATCAGGTAAAGGCTCTGGGAAAACTAAACTGATTGCCCAGATAACAGATGAGAATCCGCACCTGGTTAGCTTGACTCACAGAACCTTCCTTGGTCGGTCGTTGGCAGAAAGGTTGAAATACACCTGGCGGACTGATTGCGATAAAGGTCTGGGGTATTACCTCGATTCGCATGGGCGACAAACCTGGCGGATAGGATCTTGTGTTGAGTCCTTGCTATCGATTAATCCAGAAAAGTTTGTTGAATGCGATTTGGTAATTGATGAAGTCACTCAGGTGTTGCGGAACCTCCTAACCAGCGGCACTTGCAACAAAGACGGAATGCGCCCTGCATTACTAGCCCGGTTGCACTGGCTGATTAAAGTGGCTAAGCGGATCATCATTGCCGATGCCGATCTGGATAATTTCACCCTTAATTACATCCGAGCGCTTCGGGGTGACGATGCCCCCGTTTACCTGATTCGCAATGATTACAAATCAACTGGCTACCCTTGCACAATTCTCGATTCTCCAGACCACGGGGCAATTATGAATTATGCCGTGTCAGCCGTTCAAGCAGGTAAGCGACTTTTGATTTCTACTGACTCTAAGGGAGCGTCAGAAATTGTGTCAGAGCTGGTGGTTGCTGGTGTCAAACTGGAGCGCATTTTGGTTATCAATGGCGATACTTCTGAACAAGCGATACAGCGCGAATACGTCAGCCAAATCAACAAGCGGGTCAGCAATTATGATGTTTTAATTGCTACTAACTCTTTGGGAACGGGTGTGTCCATTGAACAGCCTTGGTTTGACGAAGTTATTGGGATTTACTACGGAGTCTTAGGAGATGGCGATATCGCTCAAGCCCAAGCGCGAGTGCGTGCCCCTATCCGCCGTACCATGTGGATCGCCAAGCGAGGTAAAAATTTTAATCGGGTTAGCAAATCTGAATACCCATCTGTGGTTAAGCAGACGCTCAAAACCCGTTGGGAAGGAGAAGTAGCATTGATTCGTTCCAGCCTTAATCCCGACTTAGTACCCTTTGTAGATGCTCCTATTGATTGGGATGGCTGCCCTCACAAGCAACTGTGGGCACAGGCAGCAGCAGACACTAACTTCGCCATGTGGAATCTGCGGGACTGTGTAATTGCTCGGCTCAAGCATGAAGGAAATCAAGTTCAGGTAATTTCGAGTGAGACAACAAAAGATTTCAAAACGTTGGTTAAAGAGATTAAGCAACAGATAAAACTAAACCATTACAACGAGGTTGCCACTGCCACCATTCTTTCTCCAGAGGAACGAGAGCCTCTGCAAGCTAGGGAGTGTCACAGCACGGAGGAACGATTGAATCTTGAAAAGACCGCGATCGCTGAATTCGCGTGTACCGATGAGGTTTCTCCCGAATTGGTTGAAGCGTACCCAAAACTAGCCGCAGCGTTTCCCCGATATGAGGATCTACGCTACAACCTGGCAATCGCGCGGGATGAAAGAGCGATCGCTCGTCAGGTTAAGTGGGGTCAAGGACTGTTCATTCCCGACCTACCAACCAGAGAACAGGAGCGCATTATCAGGGAGCGCTTGGGGCTGATTGAGTGGATCGACCGACTGTTGGCAGGTGAAACTTTTACCAATGAAGACCTAGAACCGTTGGGAAAGTTGGTCAGGAATTACTACCGTCAGGTGAATGAGGTTTTGAAGCTGGGATTTTCGCCTGATTGCAAGCAATGGTCAAATGTCCGCATCTTCAACAAGCTTGTCAAACAACTGGGAATACCCACCGTAACCAAGCGTCTCGGTAAGGAAAAGGTGGCTACCACAAGTCTCGATTTGGAGCGATGGAAACTTGTTGAGAGAATTTTAGAGCGTCGGGAAGCGCAACGTCAGCTGTTGAATCAGCAAAAGGAATTTGTAACCTCCCCGATGGTAGTTGAGGAGATGAAACAAGTTCGAGGTGACAATGGCAGCTATATAAATAAACAGGTGTCAATGTCACCCCAGTCCAATGTCACCCCCATGCAGATTGAGACGGAACGCGCTTTCACCCAGGAAGAGATTCAAGATGGCGCAAACTTGCTGATGATGGCGGATACTCCAGAATTAGTGATTGCAGTATTTGATGTACTCCGAAAATTTAGTCCGTGGGCGAAGCAGGCAGTTTGGGCGCGGCTTCCCCGCGACAAGAGGGCGGAGCTTTGGCATCTGACAGCAACCGGCTAAAAAGTGCGACCCAATACTTTTGACTTTTTGGGCATGTTACCCATAATGTAAATCATCGATTTGGGTTGACTGAAGCCTCTTGAATAGCCAGTATTCCCTGGCTCTCTCCGGCGACCGCATGACGGGTGCAGTACACATTAGGAGGTTTTATCCGCTGTATGGCAAAGCGATCATCAACTCGCAATTGGAAGCAACAAACCCATCGCGCTCAAAAGCTTTCACCATAAAATTTTTGAGCGCACTGATACCCCATAAACGCTGGTGTCCCCATGAACGACGTTGAAAATCGTGCGTTCGAGGTCTGGTGAGGCAGATCCAGGGGCTTGATCGCGCCCATCCAGAACTGCAACATGGGCAAAGCTCTGACTCAACGAGTGGAGCGCCCTAACGGGGTTCTCAGACAATAAACAGGGCGATGGCATCGACGCCAAAATAAGTTTGGCGTCGATGCCATCAGACAATCATGACAACGCGATTAGTCGTCAGTTATTTCAACTGGATCTGGTGCCATTCAAGATCGCAAACAACGGCGGCTTAACGGGCAGGATTAGCTACTCATCGCTAGTCGTGGGATGAGCTAGTTTCCTACCCCACGTTTCTCTGAAGCACAACCAAAGCTTGTAAGCGCAAGACCAGCCTAAATGTAGCTGACTTTCAACCCTCGCTTGACAGAGGCAGAGTAGTGGTTATACTCTGCCCTCGCATTCGCGTCAAAAAGCGGAAACCTTTTACTGCTTTAAGCCGTTTTGCTTCTACTTTACACAACTTTAGATTACGTCTTATTTTGTGTGTTTCTCGGCTTTACCCCTTAATTGTCCAAAGTCTAAACAACATATCCTCTAGCGAGGCTGGGTTAATGTCAGAAAGGCGTTTTCTAAAATTCAAGCTATATCTACATTCAGACCTTATATTCAGGCTATTAGTTTTGCAAAACTCATCAGGTAATCAAGGTTTGAAAACAAATATATAGATGAGTTTTGCTGTCTAACGCAATCCTTCTCAATTATTTGACTCAGATTGCAGACGTTGTAACTCTTCAAGACTTAATTCTTGCAAGCTCTCAACCTTCTTTTTTACAAGTTGTAAAAATTCCTTGAATCGCGGACAATTCTGGCAATCCAAATGACTACCAGGAGTACTACAACTACATTTCACAGGTAGCTTTTCCTGGAAAAAAAATTTGCAGCTACGACAGAGATACCTCTGTCTATTGTAAGGATGACCATTCTTATAAGGATTTCCGCTATTACATCTGGGGCATTTAATTTCCTCTTCTATGGTAATCGGCTGCCAGTCCTTCAAAACTGCTTGTTTAGCTACTTCACATCGGAGCTGATTCAACTGAAAAATTGTTTGAGCATTCATGTTACTAATTGTCACCAGTTTTAACTAAAATTACCGCTTCAATTTCGCCATTGCGAATAATAACTTTTTCCACTAACTTGGGAAAAATCTCTACTTTAGCATCGTTTGACAATGTATACCAAGGAGTTAGATCATTACCTAAACGAAAGATTTCTTCGGCGGTCTTACGCATGATTAAATTAGAAGAAAACGGATTTTTTTCTTCTTGAATTTGTTGAAACCGTTCCTGTTTCAGTCTTTCAATATCTGGATTAAAACCTGGGAAGCTGTTCAAACTTTCTAATTCAACTTCAAGCTTTATCAGTCGTTCTGACTTGGGTGGAATACCTGCCGACCGAGTTGTTGGTTGGTCTAGATTACGCGACCTTTCAACTAAAGCTTTGATAATAGCATCCTCAATCTTTACCCTTTGGACAGATTTACGGTTACTACATCCTTGATGAGAATATCTACAGCCAAAATAAAGTCGTATCTTTCTGCCCCTTCCCTTGTTAGACCCAGCGCTTTTTGGCATACATTTAGAGCCACACTCTCCACAAAAAACAAGTTTGTTTTGGTAAGTGTACTCTCGATAAATATCAGAAATCTTTGGATCTCGGTTAAAGTTTTTTTGGCCTAGTCGGCTATTGAACCTTATAATTTCCTGAATTTTTTCAACATCCTCATCAGTGATTAACCTTTCATCAGGATGCGTGTTATGATGTACCACCCAATTAGCCGGATCGTTAAGACCTCTCTTACCTTCTTTGCCTACAGAAATATACTTAGAATATACTGTATGACCTTGCAAAACTGGATTGTTCAACCACCTCCGAAACCCTGAGGGGGACCAGTGAAAAATCTTATCATTACCGTTCTTTTTAGAACTCGTTTTTCCTAAGCCGTATTTTTTAAACATCAGCCTGACTGCTCTAGTAACACCTTTCTGATTAAAAAAAAGCTCAATACAATCTCTAGCAATCTCCGCGATTGTTAGACCTGGAAGTTTTTGAAAATCTTCTTCTTTGTATAGTTCAAGGTAATTTGGTGGTTTTAATTCTAAAAGGCATAAAAATGGACAACGGTCTAACACATATTTAGAATCGACTACTGTATAACCCCAAGGATAAGATTCGCAGGCAATTTTTTGATTGCGGCGGTGTTGCTTTCCGTGACGGGTTCTTTCTGATAGCATATCAACTTCTAGTTCTGCCAAACTGGCTAGTAAATTGACAGCAAACATTCCTTGAGATGTACTTAAATCAATCATCTGGTCTAAGGCTCGTAGATTAGTACCTGATTTCTGAAAGATATCAATATTTTTGCGGACAATCGGTACACTTCTACCTAATCGGTCAATCCTAGTGATGACTACTTCATCAACTTCCTTTTTTTGGACTAAGCTCATTATCTTAAGCAGACCGGGTCGAGTATCTTTCTTTCCGGTTTGAACATCTTCAATAATCTCAGTTGCTCCAGCCTCTCTAAGTCTGGCTTTTTGCTGCTCTAAAGCCTGAGAGTTGATGGCTTGTTCGCGAGTAGACACCCGCGCGTAACCTATGATTCTTTTGTTCATTTTTTTCTCCAGGACGAGTATCTGTTACTAATAGTAGGGGAGATTTGTGCATAAGCAGCGGGCACTGCATATGCACAACTTTTGCTAAATTACATGGCATTTTTTAGCAAAAAAATGCGTATTTTTGATATGTGAATTTAGCTAAACTGGGATTATCTGCAACTACATCTTGTGTTCGAGCCAAGATTAATTGCAACTAGGACAGGATTAGCTGCAACCAGCCAGCAATTACTTGTTTTGAGCCAGAATTAGATACCGCTGCGTGTGATTCAGGAAATATCGAGACAGCGCGGTTTACAAGCACTCCATCGGTATTTAGAGGTATCCGAAGTGGAACAGAATGGCACCGAACTTACACCAAATGCCTCTATTTTTTTATTGATATAAAAGTCTAGAAAACGCTTTAGATATTCGGTTGAAGCAATTAAATACTTGTCCATTGCGAACAATATTTGTTGATAATATTGACCGCAGTATTTTCAGCTAAGTTACTAACCGTTTACTGGAAGTTCGTTTAGCTAAAAAAACAAAAAGGGCGGCTCTATACAGAGTCGCCCTTTTTGGGATTGAATATTTAATTAGTGCTGCTATAGAGTCTAACCTTTGACCCAGAAAACTGTCAAGGCTTCGGTAGGTGGGGAGGATAGTTTATGTATTAGAGCGGAGCATTAGCTATGAAGTTGACTTTGAGACTACAGAATTCCCACTAAACTGGCTTTGTAGAGAGCATTGTGCCAGTTTCCTAAATATGTAGCCCGTTCAGTCTACTCTGGCATCGCTTGGATGTTTACCAACACCTTTATCAATTCTGAGCGGTTAAAATAGCTAGCTTTAGCATCTGTGCGAATGCTTCTTCCACCATTGACTCAAAAACTTTTAGATACTGCCACCTGCTCCTTGATGGAAGAAACAATGACAGCTTTTAGCTTGAGTGCTAAACCTTTTAAGTATCTATTGCTTTAGCGAACAACTGGGTTAATCCACTCGCTGGAGTTCGATCCACGATCTAAACGTCACCGTTACTCGCGATCGCTCACACACTATCATCGATCCACCCACACGTAGAGCTATTCCCATGTGTTGGAGGCGGGATGACTTTAACAAGAGAGTTCTGCAACCAACTCCAAACCATGAAGCTACAAGTACTGCCCTAACCATTGCGAGGGCAGGCTAACAGCAAGGTTCACCGACACCGTGCGGCGGAATTGAGGAACACCGAAAAGCATAGCTGCGCCGCATCCAGTACAGCTGTTAGTTAGCCCGCGTCGTGGAAAGCGGCAGACAATTTCATCGGTTATTTGAGTGTAATACACGCATGACGGCTGCGTTTAAGGTATCCTCGATCGACGTACACGGTGCTTCACCCGTGAATTTCTGATAGAGCCAATCGAGATACCGATTTTTGGGAGCGGAGTTAGGTCTGCCATAGACGCATTTACCAGAGCCGATGTAGCGACCGAACTCGACGTTGGTCGTGAAGCCCGGTAGTGAGACCAAATCGCGGGGTATCCAGAACACGATAACCGTCGCCGCTTCCAGGCAGGCGAACTCCCATTCGACCTGGTCAATGTAGTCGAATGAACTAGTCCAGTCGTGACGCTCTGGGATCAGAACCGTGCCAGGAAAGCCGACTTCTTGCAAGATATGAAGCGCCTGTATTCGCCAAGATGCGACCTGAGCCGTCCGTGGAGTGGGGCCAGCAAGGAAGATGCTTGGCGGAGCGAAAATCGGCTTTTGGTCAGAATACACAGCTTTCATTGCTGATCTCACAAGCTGAGGTCTTGCGCGTAGCGGGCTAACGACGAAGTTCGCTGACCCAGCGCGTCGCATTGCACGAAGCCCAGCATATATGTGCGTCGGCTTTAGTGCAACCGCTAGTTAGGTTGCTGTGGCTACAACACGGAGAGCGATTTTTTTAGGGGAGATAGAGCAGGCGACGCGGTAAGATGGCGAAGATATTTGATTCATCCGAACCTGTCATCTACCAGCTCAAAGTAGCCACTGCCAAAGCTAGAGGTCGCAATAGAAGAAGAGGTAAGACGCGATCGCGTTCGCCAAGTGGTTCGACAACTCTGCAATTTTCCAGGGAACTAACCCACCTCAGGGAATTTCAATCTGGTGCGCCAGATTGAGTGAGAAAGTATTGACAACTGAGAGGTTCGACAGTTGGTGAGGGTATACTGAGTCTTTATTGGAAATCAGCAGTCGAATCGGTTTCATCGAGGTCAAACCCTTTGGGTAGGGAAAAGCCAACCCCATGTATTAATGCATGGGCTTGTAAAGACGAGTTAGAAATATTGCTGGACGCAATTTTCTGGTTTTTCCTCTCCATTAATGAATTTCTAATTACGAATTATTTGGTCGTTCCTGTTGTTCATTCCACATCCAGTTGGGTCCTTCGCTAGTAAGATGGATGCCACCAACCCAGCGATCGCATTTCTGCATTTCCTGCCAATTTACCTCACCACGCAATAAAGCTTGTCCCGTTTCGGTGAGTTGAAGCACGCGCTGGGGCCAAGGTAATTCTCGCGTCTCGGCTGTAATCTCCAAGGGGGGATTCTCGCTTTGGTAGAGATGATTCAGCAGATACCAGTACATGGTATCTCCCAAGTACGGCAACGGCTCTTTTTCTAAAACCAAGGTTCTGAAAAGGCGATAAGCGGTGATTGCACCCTGTTGGGTCAAAATTTCTAGCGTTAGCCGTTCGGTTAAACTCAAACCATCTTCAACCCACGGTAATTCTTGCAGATGTCTTCGCAAGGCGGGGGCCATCGGTGGAATGAGAGGCGTTCCCGTATCAATAATCTCCATCAGTTGCAGAGGTGATGGAGCAGTCAGCGCTTGCCACACTCGATGTCCCAATTGCAGATGCTGATTAGTTATCGGTTGTCGCTGTTCCCAAAGCGCTCGCAACACTTCGGGCGAGAGTTGTCCGAGTCCCACAAATCGCTGGATACCGGGAAAAGCACCAATACAGATAAGTTCAAAATGTTTGGGACGAGAGGGAGATTGCCACAAATAGTGCAGCACATAGGCTAGAACGAGTTGATCGTAGGTATCATGCTCAAACCACAGCACCACTCGCTCATAAGTGGGAGTAGTGTGCAAACGGCTATATTCGCGTTCCAGACGTTTTCGCGCATCCTTGAGAGCAATCGCATACGCCTGAGCAATGAAACCTGCTCGGACATCCAGGAATTGAGACAAATTTGCACAATCGGGGAGAGGACCTTGACAGTAGGGGTCGGCAAATTCCATAAAATCGCCGGAAAATCCCGCAATATTCAACTCCTGTTGAATATCTGAGCCGCACCGTAGATGTAATGTCTGCAAATCGGCATCGGCAGGTGAGGTAATGCCTTGAGCGATATCTTGTTTGGCGCGATCGAGGCGTTGAATGTGTGCCTTTAATTTCGCCCAACTGGGTAAACCGTTTTCCCTAGCAATTACCAACTGAGCATCGCTTAGTTTAGGTTGAAAGGATTCCAGTTGTGGGCAGTTGAGATGCTTGGCTTGAGGATGATGCTGTTGAAAGCGCTTGAGGGCAGAATTTTGAGCGGCATTGAATTGATGGAGCAGTTCTTTAGCTCGCTTCTTCTGTTGTTCAAGGTTTAAGCGCCCGTTGGAAATAGGATTAGACACGCGACTTCCTCCATTACCGCCTGTGTCCGCTGATCAGGCAAAGGAAATCGTAAGGTTTGCAGATATCAATGTGGGCGCAGCCCTTCCTGCGGACGTAGTCGCGCCAGTTGCGCGTAGGTTGATTGTAGCATCCCAACTGACGGTGCGGCTGATTCGCTCTAATAGGTGTGGCGATCTTATAAGAGAATGTGCCTGCCGTTGTCAGCTTCGAGAGCATATACTCATACAAATCGCCCTTGGTATCCCGGTCTTCCATCGGGATTTGCAGTTATGACGATGTAGAAACGGATTTTCTAGAGACACCGCAAGTTGATGAATCCGAACCGTCGAACAATGGCGGAATGTATTCGTAAAGTTGGAAAATATAAAACGCCTAGGTATCTACTTCTCCTGCCACGCTTATCTTTTTATCTTTAACGTTGAAGAGGTGTTTGATGAGCAAAAAAATCCTAACTTTTTAGAATGGTTTCAACGAGAGAGCAGGAAGGAGAGATTCAATCGAAATTTATCAATAGTTGACAAGATTGGGTCGGTTCTATTTCCCTGTCGATACACCAAGTTAAATTTAGCTCAAGCCCCGATAGATTGCGGGGCTTTTTTCTGGGAAGTGCTATTACCTCCAACAAAGTCTCAATTGGAACGGCGATCTAAATCCGCTAGCTCTTCAGCTATGAGAATTTTATTCGTGAGTTATCCTATCTGGCATAATTGCCTCACTGAGATAGGCATTATTCAGATTAGCCCCTTTTTAATTGGTATCTTTGAGGTTGGCTTTTTCTTGGTGGGCATTCACTAAGTTAGCCCCGAGAAGATCTGCTAAAGTAAGCCTACTCCAGGTAGATTAGTATGATTGAAGCTATCTCCGAAAAGTTCTATTTATAGATATGTTTGCAAGCTAAGAATTAAAGTCCAAGCGACCTAAGACTAGATTCCTTTTATCAAGACTATAGTATTCTGAATTTTTAAAGGTACTCCAAGTGTAACCAACGATCCCCTCTTCCTCATTAGTGTATATTCGCATTGTTCCCTTTCCAAGTCCGCAATAAAAAGAATCATCTTCTCTACAATAATTATCTTTTATCCGAGAATCTTTTATACGTCGCGTATCCTTCTCGCCATGCCCCGATCGACTTTGATCTATAACTGTAACTCCCCACTGTCTTGTTCCTTCAACCAGGGGTTCTGAGCTTTTTCTTTCCTTGGGAGTTTCTGCCACTAACATAACGTGTCCAGTATTGTCTTCACCATCGGGATATTTAATGGCAATGATGTCTCCTGGTTGGACTTGTGACAGTTTTTTAATGGGGATGAAATCCTTCTGAGTGACAATAGCGTAGTGAAAGTCTTCCGCTAAAGGACGCTTCCGCTCCTTTTCCTTTATCCACTGCTTAAAATGTTCTTGCGTAAAATAATCACTATAGCTGTGGCGCAGTAGTTTACTCATGAACCCGCTGCAATCTGCTTTTGATACATAATCAGAGGCTCCATTAACGCCTTTCCAGGTCACAATAATCGGTTTATATTGATAATTATTACTCTCTGGACGCCCTTCAAGACGCAATCCCTCAAGTAGTGATAAGGCTTCTTCCAAGTGTTTGGATTTAGTTAAGGTTTGCGCTTTTACTGCCGATGAGGGCAGTAGCACACCAATCGCACTAACCCAGGTTATAGCCCAAGCTTTTGCTAAAAAAGTTCGTCTCGGTATCAGCATAGATAGTGAATTGATAGCCAACAGTAAAACTTTAACTTAAAAGATTATACGTGCCTATGAGGTTCTCTGACAAAATTTAAATTCCTCTCGTGCTTCGGGATGCGTAGCAAGGTAATCTTTTAGCCACAAACAACCCTGTGCTAAAAGTTCATCTAATTCCCTAATCCGCCAAATTCTCGCGGTTTTGTCACTCGAACCAGTGATAATGAACTTCCCGTCAGGGCTAAAACTAGCGCGAACAATGTTTTTTTCATGCCCTTCCAGTTTGGCTAGTGGTCTGCCAGTAAAGTCCCAAATACGGGCAGTTTTGTCTTCAGAGGCGGTGACGATGCGTTGTCCATCCGGGCTAAAACTAGCATCATTAATTTTTCCCAAATGACCTATCAGCTTTGTCAGTAACTTACCCGACAAATTCCAAACACGGGCAGTGCCATCCCAAGATGCGGTGATAACATACTTGCCATCAGAGCTAAAATTGGCACGAATAACAGTACCTTCATGTCCTTGAAGTTTTACTGGCGGTTTACCAGACAAGTCCCAAATACGTGCAGTTTTATCACTAGATGTAGTGACAATGCGCTGCCCTTCAGGACTCCAACGTGCATAGGTAACACGCCAACCCTCATGATCTCTAAATTCAGCTAATTTCCTACCTGACAAATTCCATACATAAGCAGTCCCATCACGGGATGTGGTGACGATCCGTTGTCCGTTAGGGCTAAAACTGGCACTATTGACTTCACGTTTATGTTTTTGAAGAACGGCTAACTGCTTACCTGATAATTCCCACACACGAGATGTTTTATCGTGGGATGCAGTGACAATACGCTGCCCGTTAGGGCTAAAACTGGCGCGAGTAACTTCTTTTTGATGTCCTTTAAGTTCTGCTAATTTCTTACCTGACAAATCCCATACACGGGCTGTTCCGTCATCAGATGCAGTGACAATCCATTGTCCATCAGGACTAAAGTTTGCATCATTGACACCCTGTTGATGTCCTTTAAGTTCTGCTACTAACTTCCCTGACAAATTCCATACACGAGCTGTTTTATCATCAGATGCAGTAACAATATGGATTCCATCAGGACTAAAACTGGCGTGTCTGACAACATCTTGATGTCCTTGAAGAACAACTAATTCCTTGCCCGATAAATCCCATACACGGGTTTTTTTATCCCAAGATGCGGTAGCAATGCTCTCTCCATTGGGGCTAAAGCTAGCTCTGTATATAGATCCTCTATGACCCTGAAGTTTATTTCGTTCGCGAATGTTATCAAGAATTATCTGCAAAGCTAAGATTGGGCTTGTAGCTGGGTATTTTTCTAACGGGCGACCATCTTTAACCAGTTCCTTTAAATTTTGTCCGGTCTTCATAGCCAACAAAAGCGCTTCTATTTGCTGAAACTCAAACTGCCGTAAAGCATCGTTTCCATCTCGTTCTAGTTGGCTACCAGTCACTACTTCTTGTCGTTTTTGTTCAGCCACAATTGAGCGCAGTCCTGTGATTACTGCTAGCACTAAGGATAACGCCAAAATTAGGGAGCCGATCTGTATGCGCTGATTGGCTTTTTCTGCTGCTCGTTGCAAAATTAGCTTTGCTTGCTTTTCTACTTCTAAAGCCTCTCGGTTATCAATTTCTTGGCTCGCACTAAGAAACTGATAATCTCGATTACTTAAACTTTTACCAACTGCCCATGCAAGGGCAGTTCGCAAGTCTTGCCCACGCAAAAGGTGTGAAATCTCTTGGCATTCAGATGCTTCCCAAGTCGCTATTGCTTCTGCATAAGGGCGCAAAGAAGCTAGCTCTTTCTCAACCCAAGTCTTATTAAAAACAGATTCATAAATGTGGTTGTAAGGTTTAAAAAAACGATGATGCTTAACCACTAAACCAGATAGCCGTAATTCCATTTGTTCTGGACTATCATCACTCTTAAGTTCTCCAAAGCGCAAAATTTGTTGATACAGCCCTAGTAGCCGACAAGCACGCTGCTCATTACTAACTAGTCGCTCACGTATCGTTTGTAAATGCTGTTGTTTATCCTGCGCCCACCAATTCTCAATTATCCTTTCTTGCACAATCGCAGCTACCCAGTCTATCTCGCTATCTGGCTTAAAGGGTATAGAGGGATATGTGCAAACCAATTGGCACAACCATTGTGTTAGGAAGGGTTGCCCGCCTGTCCACTTTAACACCTCTTTCAACACGGCATTAGGATTGCTAACTATCCCAAGCAAACCTTTTTTTAGAGGGGTAACTTGCTCTAGTTGAAAACCAGTCAGTTCAATAGCTCGACTATCAATATTAAAGGGCGTGTTATTTGTATTTTCAATCAAATCCGCAGGTGTCGCTACTCCTAGCAGTGCAAAAGTGAGGCGCTTATACTTTGAATTGTCGGCGCGTTTATTGTAACAGCTACAAATAAATGCAAAAAAATCGTCTTTGAAATTCAAGTTCAAAACATTATCAATTTCATCGACGAAGATAACAACATTTTGACTAACCTTATCTAGCAGTTCTTTTTCAATAAACCTACTCAAGCGTAGTGAAGGAGGAATATATCGATACTTGTACCACCAGTCTCCTGTATCAATTTCCAAATTGAACCCACTTACTAGAAGGCTGAGAAAGCCACCAAAAAATTCGTCGGGTGTTACCTCATAACTACAAATGTCCCTCATTTCAATTGCACAACAAGCAAATCCTTCTTTTTCTAGGCTTTGCATTGTTCGTACTCGCAGACTGGACTTACCCATCTGTCGGGAATTTAATACATAACAGAAAGAACCAGCCGTTAACCCTTCATACAGTTCAGAGTCTGCCTGTCGGACTACATAAGTGGGGGCAGACTCTGGCAGACTTCCCCCTACTTGATAAGAGTTGCCCTTACTGTATGTTGTACTCATAAGTTATCTTGGAAGCGATCGCGAAAATACTGGCGGTATAACTCGTAACGGGGGATTGCACTATTGCTTGAAAGCTTCACCAGTCCTAAGTCATTTAACTTCACTGCCATACTTTGATTCAACTCAGAGTTAAATTCTACTGGAGAGTTGGCTAGGACTATCTTTTGAAAAGCACAAGCTAGTTCAGGGTTAGATTGCAGATTTCTCCAATGTCGTTCTAAGTGACGACTATAAACTCCCTGTGCAGTAGGAGATGTTTGCAACAATCCTCCAAGTGTTGTATCTTGTTGCGCTATGTGTTCAATGGCTTTCCCTACTAAGTAAGGATGTCCTCCTACCATATTCATTAATTGTGTAACGCTGCCTGTATCCCACTCCAGTCCATACCGCTGTGCTAAATCTAGCACTTGCTCTTGGTTGAAGTCTGTCAATGTCACCTCATATCCAGCATTAAATGGGGACTGATTGATATCAACCTCAGTGTAGATTTCCGAATGCAACACAACTAGCCGAAGTTGCCGCCAGAGTTGGCGAGTCTTAGCGTCCTCATGCCAGGTTCGCAGCATACCTAAAAACTCGCTAGCAATTTCTCGTATTGGAAAAATTCGGTCTACCTCATCTAAAGCTAAAGCTAAGGGATTGTCTCCTGGTAACAAATACTTCTCGAAGTAGCTTCGGCATTTAATCTTGCTATTCCCAACACTCTTACGCCAGTGTTCTTCCACGCTTATAGTCAAGTCCAATCTATCAGCGAAGATAGTACAAAACCACTGTAAGAATTTATCCAGATTAGTGAAGTCTTCTTGGGTTGCGTCTCGTAGGTTTAAAACTACTGTTCGGTACCCTTTTTGTTCGACGTAATTTATGAGCCTTGACATCAGCTCTGTTTTTCCTGTCTGCCAAGGTGCTTTAATTCGTAGCAAACACCCCGGCTTCAAAATCTCCGAATAACAGCGCTCTTCAATGGGAGGGCGCTCTATATAAAAGACAAAATCTATCACTTTGTCTTCCACAGCAGGCGGCTCTAAGATAGTCAACTCTTGCTTTCTATCATTAGAGGCTGAACCTCCTGCTGGTGTTTCTCCCAAATCTTGGTGATTGATTGCAATCTCCACCATAGCCTTTGCTTCTGCGGAGGGTAGTGTAGTGTCAAAGGTTGCAGCAATCTCCTTCCATTCCAATGAAAGCCCCTTCTCACAAATATCTTTAAAAAGTGCAAAGTCAACAGGCTTTCCAGTTAAGAAATTGCTAACTGTGGACAGTGCAAAACCAAGTTCTTCAGCTAACGCCCTCTGGCTAGGAAAGCCCTTCCGTCTAACTGCTAACTTGACTATTCCGATACATTCCTGACGAACTTGGAGAGATCTAGGCATAGCACGTTACAAAAGCTTAATCAAATTATATAGCAGAAAAGTTAAATCAAAAGTCAGATTCAAGTCAGATTCAAGTCAGATTCAAGTCAAATTCAAGTCGGTCATTCTCAAGCTTGAACTCAGTCAGTCTATGTGTTTCATAGAAGTATCAACCTCACGGAAAGTGAGATTAATCCAATCTAAAGAATACGCCATGAAAACATTGACATTCCCTGGAACACTGACTGCACTGTTGATGATGTCTATTTCTGCACCTTTTGCATTCACACCATCAGCTAATGCAGCCCCAACGGAGCAACCTTCGGCGACTTCCGAAATGATGACAAATTATTACTCATTACCTACCGATACGCTGATTGCTGTTGGTCCCGACTGGCTTAAAAAGCTGCCGAAGGTCAAGGATGCTATTAGTCGGGAGATTGCAGCACACCTCAAGAATAATTATGCTCGTGGCAACAACAAAGACGCTTGGGTTGAGGCATTGGAAGCCCGTGGGACTAAACTCTATGTACGCGCGAAGGTGAAACACCACCAGGTCTGGAGCGGACCTTTTGGAAAGAAAGTAACAGTCTATAGCGTTACTAACACGATTGAAACATCGTTTGACCCGCTGAATCCAAACAGTACAATTGACAACTCCCGTATGTGCTTCAACTTAGCCCCCCAAATTGGTGGGGGCAAGGTTTGTGTGTCTGCACGCAATATCGTGCAAATTATCGTAGCGCTTCTCTAATTGATAGCGTACAAGCCTGAGAATGAAAATTTGAAGGCTCTGTCTCTTACTAGTTCAAAAAAGGTCTGAATCACTTAGGGTGAGCATTGCTCACCCTACTAAGCGAGAAGTCTGTGAAATAGAGAATTGGATTGATTGCTCTAAAAGTCAAATCAATTCATTTGTACTCAGGTTGCAAGCCAGGTAGCAAGAAGATTTGATGGAACTATTGAATTTACACAAGGAGTTTGTCATGAACGTTCGTACACTTTTAAAGCAGTTTTTTGTTGCTATGCCTCTTCTACTTTCCGGTATGACAGTTAATGATTATGCTCTAGCAGCAAACCATCAAACAAATTTATTGTCTAGCGGAGGTTCCACTGTTTCTGGAACTACGAACGAGGATTCTAAAGTAGATGGCACTCTAAAAGTCAATCACTCATCCACTTTGGCTTCGACTGCTAATTGCACCTGGGGCTGTTGGGATGACCCGATTACCAAAACACGACAATGTGGTTATCGCTGTTCTGTGTAGGCGAGTAGTTTATTAAGTTGTAGTTGTAGAGTGGAAAATGCCTACCCTACAACTACAGTTTAATCACTGCTAGTCGCCAGATGAAACGTCCAGGATTTGTTCTCCGACGCTCTGTAGCATTATCAATGCGATCGCTAATCTGGTAGGTTGGTTTACTAACCTCAGCCCAACCTCTTGAGATAATGCAATCTTCCTTGAGTATCTGCATACCAGAAAGCGATCGCATCAATTAATAATAGTTCCCTTCGCACTGCACTCAGATGCGCCAAGAAGTGGCGGGTCATGCTTTGCACATCTGAATTTTGGGTTCAGACGATACGACCCAGCTCTTTCCGATTCATGAGCAATCCAATCACCTCAACTTAAAGGATTGAAAAAGCTATGAAATTATTGTCGCTAACTACTCAATCCATTTTCAGCTCTATATCTCATTTTTTAGTCAAGCTTAAGCACAAAGAGAACAGTTCTCAATTTAACGAAACAGAATTTCTAAATGAACGGAAAAGTTCCTCCCGTCAAGCTGATGTAAATAGGAGAATTAAACAGGTTCAAGACAATTATTTTCTAGAACGCCGAACCTTCCTATAAAGGTAAGCACGTTAAATTCCACCCACAACCTTAAGAACTTGTATCGTTGCAGCGATCGCATTCAGTGCCTGCCGCATTGTGTGCTGGGAACCCCTACCAAACCCGGATAGATAAATCAATGCTAGATTCTCTTCCGCTCGCATATTGACGGTGAGGAATAAGGCTTGGAAATGGGAGACCGTGACCAGCTCTTTCATCGTGTGCTGTGGGAAGATGATTTTTCATAAGTGATTCTCCCTTGCCCACACGTCCACAAGCCTACCCAGTGTCCCTGACTTCACTCCTAAATTGTCGCGCTAAATTATTTGATGCAGCTTGCCCAGTGTAAGGGGGCAAGCCTGACCGTAAACGGTTAAAGTCAACTGTTTGATTCAGTGCCATTTACTAGGGAACAGTAATGAGGGCACTGGTAGATACGTTGCCACCTACGTCTATCACCCTGGCAATAAGGGTATCGCAGTTACTGGGCAGGTTGCGTACTCGGATACCATACTTGAGTTTCGTCCTCTTTCTGGCGACCATATTTGAGCTTTGGTATCCCTCAACCCCAATATCGTTCTTGTAAAGATACTTGTCGCCATTACCTTCATTGATGGTTTCTTTATCGTTGAAGTCAACGACTCGCGTCTCAAGGAGCGTATTACTGCTTTTGAGATCGACCTCAATGCGCTTCAAGTCGCCTTCTAGTTTGCTGTTTGCACCAAATCGGAGCAGTACAGCCATAAGACCATTAAGCTGGTAAAAGCTATCCAGGACTGGAGCGGTAAAATTGGCTGTGTCGGTGTAGGGTAAGTAACCAAGCGGGTGAACGCTATATTTCTGCTTTGGCGAACCTTTGCGGAACTCAAAATGCAAATGTGGGTATGTTGCATCGTCCATACCAACTGTTCCCAGAATTTGTCCTTGCTTAACAGGTTCACAGGCTTTGATAAAGGAGTTGATGCTTTTTAGGTGGAGATAGACTAAATACATCTCCCCGTCGGTAGGGTCATTCACCTTTATGATGATGTGGCGTGATTTATAGCCATTTCCAGCAGGGCCAGCTTTGCATATAACTCCATCTCGCATGGCGTAAACTGGTGTCCCGCACGGTGCGGGCAAGTCAATCCCATCATGGAAATCCCACTGGGAATTGTTAATGCGCGGTCCGAAGGAGGTGTTCATCGGATCGGGCGTTTCACTGTTACTTAAAGGTCAAACATAGTTTGCGAGCAAGTTTATCCCTCCCTTTTGCTTAAAACCGCTATTTGGTTTTACTCTATCGACTCCATAATGTCCGCAATATCTTCACGAAAATCAGGACTTCTTTGTTGCCCAACGCTTGTCAAATTCTGTTGTAGACGCTTGTGGATGCGATCTGTCGGTGTGCGCGAAGCGCCTTAAACGACGGTTTACGAGACAGAATTCTCAACTGGACGCGGTTCAACTCAAATCCAGTCCCAACACGTCCCATTACCCGTTTTTTAATCTATGTCTCATTTCATGCATGACGCTTTGAAAAAAGCTAGGTACGAAAAAATTTTTGGGAATACTGGTTTCGGAAGCCAAAGAATCAAGACCGGAACTTGACAAGTGTCTTGAACATCTCTGTAACCGGGATAGCCCCATTGTGTGGCGACTTGACTAGCTGGGTAGAAGCCTTAAGTATTTGCTAACGTTGATCGAAGACTTCAATACCTCTGTCATCGGATTTGTCAGCCTGACTAAAAGCATTGATACCACAACGGGTGGCGGCTTGAATGAACCTATGCCGGATTAGCCGTGAAGAGAGCTAGAGGTCGCAATAGAAGAAGAGGTAAGGCGCGATCGCGTGCGCCGAGTGGTTTGACAACTCTGGAATTTTCCAAAGAACCAACTTCAGGAAATCTCAATCTGGTGCGCCAGATTGAGAACTTTAAATTCTTTAAAGCTGACAGATGCCCTTTTCTGGCACTTTGGGAAAATTTGATGAATTTATCCGGTTACAACCTACGAAAAATCAAGCTTTCACCCCAGTTTAGCAGGAGAGGGTTAGACTACCATTTGTGAGCAATCGCACGATTGTGGCAGGCTCTTACACCGGCAAGGCATATTGAGTACACTGCACTTTAACCATTGTGCTGGCATTGTTGCCGATCGATAGCGTGCGATCGCTCAGACGCTATCATCGATCCAACCACAGTGGGCGCAATCCCAATGCACTGGGGGCAGGTTGTTCATATCAAAGGGCATCTCGCAGTGGGGACACCGACCCGTAAACAGCGGGTGATAATCCAGCAGCTCTAGCTTTTCCTCTGGTGTGAATCGTTGTCTTGGTACAGGTACTGGTTCGCCATCATAGGTTGGTTGCTCCAGCACCAACTCGTTATCAACAAACCTCGTCCCTGGGGGTGCCCACAGTTCAGGCGGTTCGGCAGCGGGGCGGAAGTCGAGGCAGCGATCGCTATCAGGTCCCGTGGGATGCACGGCACATACTATGGAAGGAATGCGGGGATTGAGTTGGCAGCGATCGCACTCTGGAATTTTTGGCATGGCATTATAGGTTTACTCAAGTTTTCCCTAGGACTTAGCGAACTACTGCTTCTCCAAATCCTTAGCGCTGTCAAACCGCTTAATCAAATCTGTAATGATGCGCGGGTCATTCGTTCTTAAGCCCACTTCTCGCTCCGTGCTTTTGGTGTCTGAAGTCAGAAAGTTGTGACTTCCCAGCATGGTCCACGAGCGATCGCATACGATAAACTTCTCATGGGTCCCCAGTAGCTTTAGTTTGAATCGGTCTGGATATTTCCGCTCCAAAGTTTCCAGTTCGGGTAAAGCACTGTAGAGATAGGAAGAAGATTTAAGCCGCTGGCGGATTGGACCAATAGAACTTACCTTGTCAATATCCTTTAGATGTCCCCAGCCGACGGCAACACGAACCTTTCGCTTAAGTAGTTCCTCAAGCTTCTGAATCACTTCAGAATTGACGCCGTAAATATTTGGCCACGGACAAACTAGAATCAACCGTTCCTGAGCAAGAGCGAGGGCTTCCATGAACACGGCGCGGCTGCCAGGGCGGTCAATCGCCAGTTGATACTCATAAGGCTGGATGGCTGCAAGCTGTCGATTCATCTCAAGTGTCAAGGCTTGTGCTGATTTCTCAATCTGACAAGCAATCGCTTTTTCCAGTTCTAGGGAATGAGGGAGAGATGAGAGCGCGTCCTTTAACTCCTGAATCTGCCCTAGCTCTGGTCGGTCGTCGAACTGCTGCGCCAGTTGTGCGAGGGACTGGCTGATAGGGTTGAGGTCTACGGTTTCGGCTGGAGGTAGCGTATGGATCTGGTGATGCAGGGATTGAACAACCTGATGCACGTCAGCGATCGCACTTTTGGTGTATTGCTGCGCCTGTTGTTGAAATCGGTGGCGATTGATTGCGTTGAGCGAGAGAGCTACCGTCAGGGGAGCGGTTGCATAGACCACCTGCTGTGAGACTGCCGCCGCGACGGTTCCTAGCGCAGAACCAGCGATCGCTGCATATTCAGCAATTTCCATCCAAGGGCGTTTCGTGGTAGACCTCCTTACTGGCGCTAGAGTTGGTTACTTTTTTAGTCTTCCCCGCTTAACTGAGTGATCGCTCCTCACTGCACTGTTACCTTTTTTCGCATCCCACCCCGTCACTGTCGCCGTCAAAGCCATGCGGATCGGGAGGCAGAACCTTGAAATTTCGATAAGAGATATCTGGGCAATTCAGATCCGGTGGACCTGGGGGAATACATACACCTGGATAAGCGGAGCTACAGTTTTGTTGGGCAGATGGGGCTGGCTTGGGCCTGGCGCTGGAGGATGGTTGATTACTTGCTGATTGCCCGACTCGACGAAAATCCCACGGCATGACTGGTTTACTTTGATTCCAGAATCCCAATTTCTTCTGCTTGGCTTGGGCTTCAGCTTGAAGGTACTGATTCTTGGTAGATGCACAGCCGCTGAGGTACTGGCGATACACGACAGCTTGCCCCTGCTTAACCATTTGCAGGTTTACTGACTGTTTTCCCAGGTAGAGTTCAGCGACAGTTCGTCTGTAGCGAACTGACAAGTCAGCGCTTCGCTATCGCGCTCAATTGCCCGAATCTGCACAGTTTTACCAGGGGGGAGAAGTTGCTTGAGTTTCGCCGCTGATTGCTGACCCCAGGGGCGCTGTCCTGTTTCTGGCGCATCAATGCAAGCCATGCGAATCGTGACGACCTTCCCTTGGCTCTTAACTCGGAGCGTATCGCCATCGCCAGTGCTGACTACTGTTGCTGTGGTCTGGGCAGCGGCGGGGATTCCGGTTAAGACAAGGACTAGAGCGGCGGCAATTGCGGGTTTGTTCATCACACCTTCTCCTCTGGGACAGTTCTAGTGTTCCCAGAAATTGGGAGGCGATCACGCTTATCAAGAGAGCGTCCTGATTTCATCTGCTGTGGAAGTTAACCATAAATACTTAATGATTCGCGATATGACTGATGTGTGGCTGCTAAAGTTTGGGGTCAGCGCTGATAATAAATTGGTTGATATTGTTGATGTCCCCAGCGGAAAAAGTGATTTAGTTTGCCCCTATTGTGGAGTCAAATTAGTTGCAAAGAAGGGTCAAATTAAGGAACATCATTTCGCTCATACTGGGCAAACCTGTCGCTCCGTGACGGTTAAACGAGAGTTTCCCACCCTACCTCTGTATGACAACTTCAATATCGAGCTATCAGGTCAGGCACTGCAATTGCTCAAAACACTTTGGGTTTCATGCGGTCAGAATGATTGGAGTATTCCTTTCTCTGGCGAACTCAAGCCATTAATCAAAGCAAACTTATTGCAGAAGAATCCCTATCAAAATCCTCCCGGCTACGAGTTTACACAACTAGGGATGATTCCAGTTGGAGCGCTGCCTTTACAAGAATTCAATCAGATTCAAGAGCCGCTTCTCCTCAAGAAATTAGGTGATATAGAACGACAGGTAGAACTTGCTAAAGTTCTTAAATCCCTGAACCTGAAAGAACGAGTGGTTGATTTATGGCTTTACCGAACTCAACTCAGAAGAATTCTGGAGCATCGTTTGTACTATTTAGAAGTGAAAACTGATAGTGAAACTCTATATAAAATTGGTGTAACCAAGCGAAGACTTGAAGAACGAATAGTAGAAATTAGGCGGGATTTGCGCTCACACTACAAAAACGTTGAACTTAAGGTACTGGGTACTTGGGAACACAGAGGCAACGTTGAGCTATATTTCAAACATTGTTACCAGCCTTTTAACTATCGATTGGGTAGCTTAACTGAATATTACAAGTTTGATGCTGAAGCGAGTAAAGTATTGAACGATTTGAACCAGATGCATCTCAAATATCTTAGCCAAGTAGAACTCGATATTTTAATGGAGGATGATAAGCCAGGATCTGCTAGGACTGAAAACCATTGTCTGTGAAAACGAACCCTTTTAAAGACCTCAAACACGATGATGACCCGCGAAGTATTGAGGCTCGATTTGGGGTTGAGCGGCGCAATTAACTGATCCAAGCGCGAACGAAATTAAGAGAAATTCAAGACAGATTAGCGGATGCTCTGGATTTGCTGGAATGAGATGATTCGGTTCTATAGCAATCCTAAATAATTTGTGAACACCAGCTCCCCGACCTCTAGGAGAAGTCAGGGATGTAAACCTCTGGCATCTCACAATTCAAATAAAATTGCTGTATATAGCATCACAATAGTGATAAGAGGATTGCAGCTTAAACTGTACTATATTTTTGACCAATTTCTCTAAGCAGTGTAGTCAGATTATACTTGTCAAATTCATCAGATAATCTATCTACTACATCTTTCAAATTAGACAAGTCATCCATATATTGCTTGTCAGATAGCTGTGACGCTAATTGCGGTGTTAAAAATCTTACTAAGTCATCTTCGTGTTTATCAGATAAAATATCTGTAACATCTTTTACTTTGGACAAATTTCTATTGTCCCGCTCGTCCAATAAAACATCTGCTATTTTTTGCAATCTAGGGACATTATTTCTGGACTTCTCTTGGGATACAAGCTCGGCTAAATTTTGGTCATCAGATACTATAGCTACTAACCCCTTCAACTTAGACAGATCCGTTGCGTATTTCTTGTCGGATAAAATATCTACCACCTTTTTTAACTTAGATAGTTCCTGCTTCTGCTTCTCTTGAGATAGCAGTGAGACTAATGCCGTTTCTGTTTTGACAAATCTTGCCAAATCTTCGTACTCGATCGATTTGTTTTTCCAGATGAGCCTGCGCTCTGTAAATACAATACCCTCTTTCGCATCATGCCATATACTATTGTCTATCAAAGCGATTACCTTTTCTTCACGATTAACAGATAACCAAGTAGACAGCGCATTCGACAACTTATCCAAGGGCATATTAGGAGCAGAAAAACCTTCCTCAAAATTGTATTTCTGCACGTTCTTTTGAAGGAATTCTCCCAAAGAGCCTGGTAATGGATCTTCAGTCAAGGTATAAGTTCGAGTTTCTAACTGGCGCAGCACTGCCTGATCTCGTTTCTTTTGCCCTTTCAGGAATGACCAAATCAAAAATGCTGTACCTGATGCCACAAGAGCAGCACCGCCAGTTATTGCACTCAGTCCACCAAGAGCCGATATTGTAGTAGTGATAGCAGCAGCACCGGACAGCGTACCAGTGACTCCCAAAGCGCTGGCAGCAGTCCAAGCCGCTAAAACAGTGGTAGCACCAGCTATTGTTCCTGTACCGATAGCAATCCCCAGATTTTTTTGATCTTCGCTATCCATTTCTGAAACTAAGGCAATAGACAGCATCCCTGCGGCTCCAATCAGTGCCGCTCCTCCTGTTGCTACGGCTAACCCACCCAGCATTCCCAAACCACCAGCCGCAACAGAACCACCACCTAAAACGGCTAAAGTTGCATTTGTTGCAGCTGCTCCAGACAAGCTACCAATACTAACACCCGTTGCTGTTTCTGCTCCAATCGTAGTTAGCACTTTCGTAGCTTGCGGGACAATCGCTGCACCTTGGTTTTTCGCCCGCTCTAGTTTATGTCTGAATTCATCAGCATCTTCTACGAAAGCATCTACTGTT
This sequence comes from Trichocoleus sp. ST-U2, assembly GCF_039961875.1. Classification (NCBI taxonomy): domain Bacteria; kingdom Bacillati; phylum Cyanobacteriota; class Cyanophyceae; order Leptolyngbyales; family Trichocoleusaceae; genus Trichocoleus; species Trichocoleus sp. ST-U2. The sequence continues at coordinate 26,679 of NZ_JAMPJY010000036.1, forward strand.
TGAGTAAAATTTTCTAAATTGTCTAAATTCTGAGACCTTGCTAACAAGTAAACAACTTTAGCATTATCTGGGATATCTGCATTGTGGATAAAGGAGTCTAGGGAATTCAACGTTGCTTCATCGGTTGTTTTTTTGCCATCACGTACTGCCTGATAAATCGACAGGTAGTTTACTTTTTGTTCAAAAGTTAGTTTTTTAGTATCATTAATCTCTTTGATAAGAATCAAATCAACTGTTAATGCTCTTGATTTTGCACTTGCTATCGAGTAAATCCGTTTAATTTCTAAAGGCAGGGAGGAGCTTGCCACAATCGAGTCTAAATCTGTGAGCGCTTTAAAGTCAGGTACAGGTTCTTCAGCGCGGACGTATGCGTAGGTTCCTACGATTAGTTTTTTCTCTGTCTCAGTCAGTTCAGATTCCGCTAATGTAGATTCAATGGCCTGCTTAATTTCGAGTAAGCGCGAATTAGTACTAGCAAGTTGATAACGCTGTTGAATTTTATTATCTAGTTTTGAGGAATATATCACATAATCAAGAAAATCTAATGCGATCAAATCCTTAATGTAATTAGCTTCCTCGACGTTTTCATACACGAATTTGCATTTTTTCTTACTTGATTCTTCGAGAAATTGGGTATTTTTATCAATTTCTTGGTAAATCTGGTCAGCTAGCCTTAACTCTTGGTCGTATAAGGTATGAAAAACTACAGTAATATCTTTACCTTTTTGACCACGACCTTTGATAATAATCTCTTGATTTTCTTCCGTTTGGGGGATAATCTCTACGGAGCAAGTCTCTCCAGAACGCAAAGTAAAGGTTTCCTTTCCTCCCTTCTTGGCTGTTGTATAAGGAACAAAAATATGATATTTCTCTACGATAGAAATATATTTTCCGGCTTCCTTGCTATCAGCCATAGCGCTAGCTGGATAAAGCAAGTCTTTTGCCATCAGGCCGAATGTGCCTAAAGCTAGATAACTAAGAAAATAACGGCGGCTCAGGGTGGAAATACTTAGTTGAGGCATGACTAATATTTTTATATTTCTGGAAGTGTTTCACAGTTGTTGCTGACTAAGCTACAACCCACTCATTATTAGCATTTTTAGTCCATCATCACCACATTGGAAACGCCACCCGAAAATTATTAGAAGTTGACACCAGCTCAGTGCGACCGTACCAAGAATCACAATTGAAGTACCAGAAGAACTATTAGAGTAACTGGTACGAGTAGGCGACAGCGATCGTGTACAGTGACTTTTTAATTGTCGTGGAGACATAATTAGTGTCGTTAAAGCAGCAAAGCTAGACTTAGCTGCTTTTGGGCTTGGAGTCAGGACACACAATCGTTTGGAGCTGATGATAGGTCGCTCGTGCAAACTTTCCCTGCAATCTTGGAGTAGAGCTACTTTGCGCGAGCGACACGAATTTGGCTCGATGTCATTTAATTTGGCACTGTACACATCTGGACAGTTCTAGTGTTTCCAGAACGTGAAGGGCGATCGCATCCTACCAACCAATCATCGATACCGCCTTCCGCTTCTGCTCTGGCGACACTTCCAAGTAGCGCTGCAAAGTACCCAGGTCGTTGTGACCCGATATCTCTTGAATGTGCCTAAGCGGTATCCCGGCATTGTGCATTTGAGTCAGAGCAGTTCGCCGGAAGCTGTGGGTACTGACTCCCTCGACTCCTATGCGCTTGCAGGCATCCTTCAGGATCTTGTCAGCCATGAACCGACTCAGGTGTTCCTTCCCCCTGACTCCGGATGGAAACAGTGCCCCGGCTTTGAGAAGCGGGTACTCTGCCAATATTGCCGCGAGTGCAGGTTGAACATCCACGACGCGGGTTTTCAGTTTTCCCTTCGTGGTAGACTTCCTGAAAGTCAACGTTCCACTTTTAATGTCAGTAGTCTGGAGCGCCAGTGCTTCCGATACCCGACACCCGGTAAAAAGGCAGATGGCAAACACAGCGCGATCGCGTGGCGACTTCAACCCATCGGTGAACAACCGCCTCAATTCATCTGAGGTAAGGATTTTCCCTTGCCCGTTGCCGCTAACCTTCATGGTGGTATTTTGTCATTAATCCCTAGACTACACGAAATTCCGGTTTCGTGGAATAGATGCCCAAAAGTATAGCGCTAGCGTTGGTTTAAAGATTTTGGATTGCCGGATTCAACCGAGCTTATCAATCCCGCTCCATCCGCCTCACGAGAGAATCAGGGTTCCGGGCGCAATCGATGATTTTTGCTTATGCCTGCGCGGTTCTCACTGTCATCAAGTAAAATCCGTTCCTTGAATTTGTAACGAATAGTTTGTTCCCTCTGGTGTCCACAGTTGTTCCGATTCAGCAAAGAGTTGGAAATCTTGAGTGTGATCGCCCTTTAGAATTCGGAGCGCCGAATTCTAGCTTCACCCGTCCGGAGGGTCGGAAGTTGAGACAGCGATTATTATCTGGTTCCGTGAGATGCAGGGCACAAACTAGAAAAGGATTGCGAGGAGTGCCAAAGCAGCGATCGCGGTTTATTTTTCAAGACTGATCCGGCTGCTCTCGAAGGGTGTGATCGCGCTCCTTTCAAGAGCAACGCTGCAAGGTAGAAGCGTTGCTTACAGGATGCGATCTGCGCGATCTGGGGGATGACTTATGCCTTTGAAGCAATAGACCTCATGGAAAAGTCGCAGGTGGGATGGTTACAAGTCGGTTGAGAACTTTAGATTCTCAGAAGCTGACAGATGCCCTTTTCTGGCACTTTGGGAAAATTTGATGAATTTATCCGGTTACAACCTACGAAAAATCCAGCTTTTACCCCAGTTTGGCAGGAGAGGGTTAAATTACCATTTGTGAGCGATCGCACGATTGTGGCAGGCTCTTACACCGGCAAGGCATATTGAGTACACTGCACTTTAACCGTTGTGCTGGCATTGTTGCCGATCGATAGCGTGTGATCGCTCATACGCTATCATCCAACCAACCACAGTGGGCGCAATCCCAATGCACTGAAGGCGGGTTCTTCATATCAAAGGGCATCTCGCAGTAGGGACACCGACCCGTAAACAGCGGGTGATAATCCAGCAGCTCTAGCTTTTCCTCTGGTGTAAATCGTTGTCTTGGTACAGGTACTGGTTCGCCATCATAGGTTTGTTCCTCCAGCACCAGCTCGCCATCAACAAACCTCGTCCCTTGGGGTGCCCACAATTCCTCCGGTTCGGCAGCGGGGCGGAAGTCGAGGCAGCGATCACTTTCTGGCCCTACGGGATGCACAGCACAAACGATAGAAGGAATGTGGGGGTTGAGCCGGCAGTGATCGCACTCTGGAATCTTTGGCATGATACTACAACAGGTTTACTTAAGTTTTCCCTAAGACTTAACGGACTACTGTTTCTCCAGATCCTTAGCGCTGTCAAATCGCTGAATTAAATCTGTAATAATGCGCGGGTCATTAGTCCTTAAACCCACCTCTCGCTCCGTGCTCTTGGTATCTGAGGTCAAAAAGTTGTGACTTCCCAGCATGGTCCACGAGCGATCGCACACGATAAATTTCTCATGGGTCCCCAGTAGCTTTAGTTTGAATCGGTCTGGATATTTCCGCTCCAAAGTTTCCAGTTCGGGCAAAGCACTGTAGAGATAGGAAGAAGATTTAAGCAGCTGACGGATTGGACCAATAGAACTTACCTTGTCAATATCCTTTAGATGTCCCCAGCCGACGGCGACACGAATCTGGCGCTTAAGTAGTTCCTCAAGCTTCTGAATCACTTCAGAATTAACGTCGTAAATACTGGGCCACGGACAAACTAAAATCAACCGTTCCTGAGCAAGAGCAAGGGCTTTCATAAACACAGCGCGGCTGCCAGAACGGTCAATCGCCAGTCGATACTCATAAGGCTTGATGGCTGTAAGCTGTCGGTTCATTTCAAGTGCCAAGGCTTGTGCTGATTTCTCAATCTGACAAGCAATCGCTTTCTCCAGTTCTAGAGGATGAGGGAGAGATGAGAGTGCGTCCTTCAACTCTTGAACCTGTCCTAGCTCTGGTCGGTTGTCGAACTGCTGTGACAGTTGTGCGAGGGACTGGCTGATAGGGTCGAGGTCTACGGTTTCGGCTGGAGGTAGCGTATGGATGTGGTGATGCAGGGATTGAACAACCTGATGCACGTCAGCAATCGCGCTTTTGTTATATTGCCGCATCTGTTGTTGAAATCGGTGGCGATTGATTGCGCTGAGCGAGAGAGCTACCGTCAGGGGAGTGGCTGCATAGACCACCTGCTGCGAGACTGCCGTCGCAACAGTCTGGCTGAGGTCGATGAATTGGTTGGATTCGGGGATGACATATTTAAAAGGGCTGTGACATATTTAAAAGGGCTAGTGAACTCGTCGAGTATTTCTTTAAGGGCGGCTTTGACTTCGGAAACGTCTACCTGGCGAATAAAGGACAAACTTCATAAAATAACCAATATTTGGCATTTACATCTTTATAAAACCACGTACCGTAGTTATCTACATAGATTTATACAAATGGTTTTCCCAATTGCCTTTCAGCTTACGCATCAACCTAATCTAAGCGCGTTAGCTGCCAAAAACCGTTACAGCAGTACAGCACTTCGGGAAATCAATGAGATTCAAAATCGATTTTTCCAGTCATTGCTACGAGAGCCGCTTATTCTCTCACTCCGCTATATTTATGAGCCTAGCGCTGCTTCAAATCAACGCCTCCAGATTTTTCTAGTTTTTAATACTGAAATTAAAGATTTTTCAGAGCAAGAACAGCTAAAATATCGCCTAATATCTGCGTTACAAAGCAGCGACTTTTATCAGATATATCCATTTCAATCTATTGATCTAAACAGTAGTCAATTTCAGGCTTTACAGAATCTAGATTGGGTTAACTTTCTAATTGAAATTAAAAAAGCCGAAACGATCAGCGATAAGGGATATTATCTCCCCCGTCGATTTCTGGCCAATCATGAGCATGACATGGTGAATATCTGTGAACAGTTCAGCCGAGTTCACCACAATATTGCACCAGAACGCTTTTTACTAGAAATTACGCTTCAAACCTATAACAATCCTTCTGAACGTTCTCAATGGATGAATGCACTAGATACCTTACTCAAAGTGACGTCTAAGGCGGCTAACTCTGCTAAAGATGCTATTCTAGAAACAGTGATAAAAGGTGTCCAGAACTACCAGATTAGTTATAGCCATAACCCCCTATTTTCCTACAGCCTCAAACTTCTGGCAGAAAAAGAAAACAACCTTTCCTACTTCGCAACAACATGGATACAAAATGCTACAACTAGTAATTATACTAATCAGTATCAAAACTTACCAGTTGTCGGACGGGGTAGTTCAGAATTTCAACAAAGTTTGCAAGCTACTCGTGAAGTTCGGGTTTCTCCACGAAGTTCTCCACCTTCACGTTACTTGCAAGTTTGGCAGCAACAATTTGGCAGTCAAGATATCTGTCAAGTTTTTGGTTCCAAGCCTCTACTAGGTAATGGTTCTACTTCATCCTCACAACTTGTTCCACCCCCACAACCACCAGTTGCAAGTTATCAGCCTTTACCTAACACTTCACAAGCTTCAAGTAGTCTAGCCTTGGGTGGTAGTCATGCTTTAGCTAACTCTATTGCGACTCAAGGTTGGCAGCGTTCCCAACTTGCTAAAATGATGGATTTTTTACCATTACAACATTTGGTAACTCTGGATGAATTCAGTAGTTTTTTGCGTGTCGTTGTACCTAAGACAAAACCTATTCCTGGGATGGCAGTTGCCCAGACCTCTTTCCCTAAATGCACAGCAGAAGAGCTTTTTTTCTCGCACAAAAATCTAATTACGAAAGACAAATATATTGTTGGTATTAATGAGCAAGGAAACGTAGTTAGTTCCGATTGGAATGATGCCCCACATCGTCTTGTTGCAGGCGTAACTAGATGTGGAAAAACTAATTTTCTCCATTGGTTAATATTCCAGTTTCTCTATGCTGACCCCCAACGGAAAGTTTTTATTCTTGATCTTAAACAAAATAACTTTCGCTTCTACACAACACAGCTCCCAAAAAAAATAAGTGAGCGCGTTATTATTGCTACAGAAATACTTAAATGCGGTGAATTGTTAGAAACTGTTTACGCAGAGTATCAAAGGAGGCAAGAAATTATTGGTGACTATCAAACTATTCAAGAGATGGTGGACAATGGTGGACAATACGTTCCACGCCTCCTTGTTCTTGTGGATGAAGCTGCAATGATTCCGGCAAAATGTCGAGAAATTAAATCAACAATTCCTTTGATAGAGCAGTATAAATATCCTAATTTAACAGATCTCCAAGCTAAAATAGACACTTACTTACAATATTTTGCTACCACTGGTGCAGGCTTCGGTATTCACCTGATGTACTGTACTCAAAATCCAAGGGGAGACGTAATTACTACCCAAGTGACTAGCCAGTTAGAAGAACGTCTTATCTTTAGAATCACAGGTGATACTAGCGCTGGTATTATTGGTGAGAAGTTGTATAGTCATGGCTTAAAAATACAAAAAGGGGAGGAAGGTAAAGGTATTGCTTATATTGATGGTGTTGAGGGAAGCCAGTACGTTTATACGCCTCTAATCGCTGTACCCCCAGCGACGTCTTTTGAGCGGACATTGTGGAATATACTCTAAATGGATGGGTTTACTGTTTGAGAGGAAACAATTATGCAAGAGAACCTAAATCAAGGTGATGGCAGTCTCGAAGAATATACGAAACTGCTCATAATTCTAAGCCAGCAAATGAAAGAGTTAGAAGCTTTAAATAGTTCTATTTCACAAGTTACTGAAGGAGAGCTAGCTTCAAGGTTTCTGCTCATTATTGAAAACCTAAAGGTATTTATGGCTACTAGCGCTGCTGCTCAAAATACTATGGTAGTTATTCTTGCAAAACTTCGCAATCTTCAAGGCAACGGTCTTTAGCTTTGCGAACAAGGCAACGGACTCTCCATCTTCAATACCTTTAGACGAAACCAGAACGAGCAACGTTTTATCAAAATCCAACACAACTTTCACATCTATTTCCTCTGGATCTACAATGCCTTCTCTTGTGACAGATCCATCACTTATTCCATTTGTTAAATTAGCTTTTATTAGCAACGATGCCTCGGTGGTGTATAGTCCCGATTTAGGATTGCGCCTCTCTGATCTTAGAGAAAACCCTGCTTCTAATTATTATTCAAAACCACCTGAAAAGAAAGTCTTAGGAGATTTAGGTGAGATAACAGTCTTCAAGATGTTGGTTGATACTACAGGTGAAGATAGATTAAGTGAACAGGAATTAGAAACCATTAGAATCAAACCATTCCTCGCGTCACGCATAAATAATAATGACCAAAATCCCGACTTTTATATTCCTAGTCGGAATTTAGTTGTTGATGCAAAGGCTTGGAAAAAGCTCGGAAGTAGCAACTTACATAAAGTGATTCAGAAATATGTGAATCTTGAATGCTTAAGTCAAGGTGGGGAAGTGCGGCTTTACTTTCCCTCAGACACTTATCAGCAATATCATACACCTCTAGGAAAACTTCCTACCCAAATTGGTTCTGTTAGAATTCGTGCTGTTCCAATGGAAGCAACTTATAAGGATTTGACTAGCCAGCGCGAAATTATATTGATGTATCTCAAAAGCTTAATTGTATGAAGCAAAAATAACAAAGGCTCCGGGTGGCAGGGCAGATTGAAGTTAATTTAGACCTTAAAATTAAGTAGCTGCTCGTATTTAATATCAATCAATTGTTTCTTTAATTTTTTTTATACTATTATTTAGTAAATAACTTATATTTCTTTGGCCAAACTTTTGTTTGCTTATTCATATTTTTGTTTAAGTTGTTTTTGGAGATATCTAATGTCAAGCGATATGACCTTTATTCAAAACGGGCAATGGCTTCCAGAGTTATCACACTTTGTTCCAATTAATACCCCTCCTGATGTTGACAAAAATTTGGATCTCGCTCGAGATCAAGGCGAAAATATAGAGTTGTTCCTACACACTGCTTTAAATCCTCATGTGCCTGCCTTAGTTGTGCTAGGGGAATTTCTTCAGAGTAAAGAATTAACAATTTTGGCAGCAACTTTTAGGGCATTTGCTAGCATTGGAGAAAAACTGGAAGGGAAAAACTTACCTCCCGCCTATCAACATCATTTGGCGAATCTTCAGTGGACTTTAACGCAAAATCTGAATCTTACTTGTGATGATGATTCTAGTGTAGCTTTGTTCAAACGTTTGTGTTATGAAGCAGAATCTGGTACCTCTGATCTCACTCGTTGGGCTGCTGCTTATGCAATTGAGAAATTGAATTATCCGGCGAGCTTGCGGAGGCAATTACTAGATCGTCCTCCCGCAGAAATTACAGCAGATATTGAAAGAAAATATGTCTCTTGTTTTTCGGAACGAAATAATCCCTTAGAAAATCGTGATTACATCAAATTTTGGACTTATGGACCTACTGAAATTTTGTTCAGTAAGTGTAATCCTTTTTTTGGTGAGTGCAATGAGACTTACTATCTCGATGTTGTTCGAGAGGTTCTTTCTAAACTAGGAGTAAGAGGGATTCGCTTAGCACTTAAAAATGGCAATCGAGCCTCAGTTAAGGAAGCTATTCACCTTGTAAGCAAGATTTTTCATCAAGTTTCTCCTAGCGAGTCTGAAACACGCTATATCGATAGGAGTACTCGTCAAAGGTTAGCAGACTTTGTCTTACCCTTCCTAGACAAAAATGATATTGAGCTACAAAACTTAGTTGCAGATATTCTTAATGATAAAGCTCATCAATATCAAGCTAGTAATGTATTACTAGATCAAAATAATTGTGCCAAGGTTGCGGTTTTAGCTTTAGATTGGCAACGAGTCCGTTCTCTTGGTAAAACTACTTTACCATTTCTTTATGAAGCCATAAAAGGTCAATTAAAATTTGATGACAATGAAAGAAGGAATCTTGATTGTCAATTAGAGGTAGTTAGAAATATTGACAAAATTTTGACAAATATTAATTCAAAAATTATTAACTTGGTTCCCTATTTACAGCATGACGTAGATGAAATAAGAAGCGAAGTCGCCAATGTTTTAATGCCTCACATTAGTAGTAATTTGTTTGACCCATCATCTCTTAGAATAATCAAAGCTCTGCAATTTAACATTGATTTTAAGAGTGCTACTGAAATTGAAAGTCTTAATCAATCAGAAATAAAAACTATTCTTGAGCAAATAAAGGAATTTAATTTAGAAGTTACTTCTACTTTTGATAGTGCAATTTTCGCGTGTTCTGCTAACTCATTTAAAACAAAGAGTTTTTTGGAAAAACGTAAAAGTGAGTGGTTGTCTAATATTCAACATTATGCTGATAGTTTAGTAGCTAGAAATCAGAAAATTATTAATAATTTTGAAAACCAAGTATTATGTTCAAAGTTATTGAGAAAAAAGGCTGATTTGGAAGCGTCTATTAAATCTTTAGAAAAAGAAATACAAGAACAAAGTAATTTAGTTCAAAAATATCTTGGGCAAGGCTCAAGCATAGGTTTAGAAAATACATTTCAATTATTATTATGGGCTATTTTTGCAGCACCAATTCTACTTCTTCTTCTATTCGCATTTATAAGAGTTGTAGTATTTATCATTATTGCTGCTTTTTGTAATGAAGAGATTGTTTCAGCATGTGGAACTGAAGCTTGGAATCGCTACTCTTATATGGAAAATCTTTTATTTTGTATTCTATGGGCGATTCCAATTATTTTTTCCTTATTTCATCTGTATCTATCAGGTAAATCAGAGCATAATAAAACATTTAAAAAAGAAATTAATGCTAAAGTTAAAAAACTTCAAAATCAAAAAAAAGAACTTGAACAGGAATTATATAGAATAGTACAACAAATCTCAAATTGCAATATAAATACTAATCTTTAGTGACTTTGTAACTTTACTCTTATGGGTAAAGTTACGATGAATTCTTTTGCCGGATTGAACCTTATTTTTTAGATAGATATTTCGCTGGCTCTAAGGACTTTCAAATTAATGAACCACGGTAACGGGATTGAAACAGGTTGTACTGTACCCCAATTTACGGTTTACGAGACAGAATTCTCAACCGGACACAGTTCAGCTCAAATCCAGTCCCAACACGTCCCATCACTCATTTTTTAATCTATGTCTCATTTCATGCATGACGCTTTGAAAAGAGCTAGGTACGAAAAGATTTTTGGGAATACTGTTTCGGAAGTCAAAGAATCAAGACCGGAACTTGACAAGTGTTTTGAACATCTCTGTAACAGGGATAGTCCCGTTGTGTGGCAACTTGACCGGCAGGGTAGAAGCCTTAAGTATTTGCTAACGTTGATCGAAGACTTCAATACCTCTGACATCGGATTTGTCAGCCTGACTAAAAGCATCGATACCGCAACGGGTGGCGGCAAGTTGGTCTTCAGCATCAACGAGTGCGATCGCTTTCATTTGAGCAGCAGGCAAATTATTTGGGAAAGAACTCATACCGGATTCGCCGCCAAGAGAGCTAGAGGTCGCAATAGAAGAAGAGGTTTGGCGCGATCACATGCGCCAAGTGGTTTGACAACTCTGGAATTTCCTAGGGAATCTCAATCTGGTGCGCCAGATTGAGAAAGTATCGAGGGTTGAGGTAGAGAAGTAATGATGAGTATCGGGTTTCATCCTTCGACCTGAGTGACAAGAACGAGCGATCACGCTGAGGGGTCTAGTTTGAAGACGCACAGTTATTACGGAGAAAGTGCAAGGACGAGATCGCTGTTTTAACCTACAGCAATTGGGCGCGTCTAGTTATCGGTTGATACGAGAGCATCGTCACCAGAATCAAGAATGCGATCACTTGCGAACTGCACCTAGATATTTTTTCACATCGAAAGTACAAAAGTAGAGAAACAAAGCGATCGCATCTACTCCGAAGTATCCCTCTGCAACAAATCTTTTCCGCGATCGCCCAGCCGCTGTAGCTGAGATGCAATCTTCTCCATTGCCAGTGGCGAAAGTTGAGCGTGGCCGTTCTCCTAGCGGTTCACGGTGGAATAAGTAACACCTAGCGATGCCGCAAACTGTTCTTGTGTCATCCCGGTTAAAAGCCAGAGTTCACGGATCAGTTTGCCGATCTCCGGTTGGCTCATTATTAAAGGTTTTTTAATGACCATCCAATACGGAAACCCCAAAACGTGCCACGCCCGTAATAGCACACACTATGTTGTGCGCTATATCCTAGCCGTCTTCTAATGGTCGTGAAATCAGGAATTTTACTGAGAACTCATTCTTAGGGCTAGATTGACTCAAGTTTTAGCCGCTACCTTGAGTTGTGACTTTAAAGTTTTTGCGTACTTAAATATTTAGGTTTTTAAGATTTTGATTGTTTAACAACTTAAATATTTAAGTTGTCACTCTAACCACTGAGTTAACAGATCCTCTACTAACTCGGAGAACTCACGATCATCTCCCCGTTGCAGCAGAGCAATTTTTACGTCTCGATGGGTGGTGCGGCGAATGTAAGCCGTTACCTGTTCGTAGTCAGGATTGCTGCGTTTGCCCTTGGGTCTGCCGCGCCTAATTTCAGGCTGGGGTTGTTGAGATTGCATCTTTGTCTCGGTTGCTGGAACAAGTTCAGGGTCCTTTTTTTTTGTTTCTTCGGGTTCCGGCTCCCGATTTTTCGCAGCATCTAGTATTCCTTTAAAACGACTCACGGCAAAATCTCCTTTCCCACTACTTGATAGTCGCCCCAACCCTGCTTGGCTCGATTGTCAGCCACCCCATAAACAGGAACTCCTGCCAGTGATGCTTTCTGAAATGCAGAAAGGCGACGGATGCCAGTCTTAAATAGAGGCAGTCCTGCTTCGGCCAAGGTTCCTCTGGCATCCTCGCCGTCTTTAGAAGGTTTAGGAGGAATAATGGTCAGCAAGATTTTGTAGCGGTCAGCACCGATGCTTTTCAATTCATCAATGGTCAACATCAGCGCATCCAAGGCTAAAGCATCTGGCGTAGTGGGCAATACCAGCAGATCGCATCCATCCGCCAGTGCTTCCAAATCTTCTCGATCGGGTCTGGCTTGGGTATCAATCACAATATGCTCAAAGTTTTTAGCGTGCTTAGCAGCTTGTCTTTCATCAATCACTTTAAAAGGCAAATTTCCCCGCTTAGCCCATCCGCTAGCAGAACGATTAGGGTCTCCATCAATTAGTACGGTCTCTCCCTTTTGCTGGAAGTAAGCTGCCAAGTGTACGGCTGAGGTGGTTTTGGCAACGCCGCCTTTGAACGAGGCTACAGTGATAATCATGGATACTTACGTTGCTGAATATTTAAAATTTTATCTTTTTGCGTACCCAAAAAGGTAAAATGAGGAACTAAAAAAAATTGGTGTAGGGAGCTAAAGCCAAACATCCCAGCTTTTGAGATGAAGCCAAAGTGTACAGTGACTTTATTATTTGACATGGAGACATATCAGTGTCATTAAAGAGGCAAAGCTAAATCTGGCTTGCTTTATCGGCTCAATCTAGCTAGCAATACTGATAGCCAAATGCTAAATTACTGAACAAACTCTCTCTGTATCCTGCAATAGGGAGTTTTGCTCAGCGACACGAAATTGTCTTAGCGTCATTTAATTTGGCACTGCACAGGACTAGATAGCGATCGCTGTCTCGACTTCCGGCCCTCCTAACGGGTGAAGCTAGAGTTCGGCGCTTTGAATTCTAGAGAGCGATCGCTGTCCTGACTTTCGACCCTCTGTTGAACCTCTTGAACTGTGGGCAATAAAATTAATTTTCCTAGAGAGTAGGGACGCAAAAGACAGAATTGATGAGTTGGTAGATCGGGCATTTCTATTCAATTAATTTCCCTAGCGAGTAGGGACACTGCACCGCGGGCGCTCCAGCCGTGGCGAGCCGGACTGAGGGGTTTCCATTCAATTAATTTCCCTAGCGAGTAGAGACGGCATTCCTTACCTTTCCGTATCCGGCTACATGATTTAAGTTTCCATTCAACTAATTTCCCTAGCGAGTAGGGACTGTGAATGGTGGAGGTGTGAATATAGCAATCAAAACGTTTCCATTCAATTAATTTCCCTAGCGAGTAGGGACTTGATGACAGCGGCGATCGCATGAGTCCGCAGGAATTGTTTCCATTCAATTAATTTCCCTAGCGAGTAGGGACGAGTCGATATAAATTATCGCCAAGGTTTAACAAAGAGTTTCCATTCAATTAATTTCCCTAGCGAGTAGGGACCAGCTCAAAGCAATTCCCAGCGGTCGCTGGCTGTGGATGTTTCCATTCAATTAATTTCCCTAGCGAGTAGGGACATAACAGCATCTACACCTTCAAGGTTGCCAAGGGTGAAGGGGTGTTTCCATTCAATTAATTTCCCTAGCAAGTAGGGACTAATCCGCAACAACTCCCAGCCGTTCCCGGATGGACTATTCCAGTTTCCATTCAATTAATTTCCCTAGCGAGTAGGGACTCTCTTTCGACAAGATGCGTCAAGACATGATGCAATCTGCGTTTCCATTCAATTAATTTCCCTAGCGAGTAGGGACATCCTAAGTTTAATTAGACAATAACTTCTGTTGATTGTTTCCATTTTATTAATTTACCTAGCGAGTAGGGACTCCGAGCGAATTAATGCACCGCGTAAGTTGGGATTAGTTTCCATTCAATTAATTTCCCTAACGAGTAGAGACTAAAATGCCGCGCAAGTGCGGGCCAATGGTGATCTGGTTTCCATTCAATTAATTTCCCTAGCGAGTAGGAACCAAGCCAAAGATGGTAGACCACCGTGACGGCAACGGACTAAACAAGTTTCCATTCAATTAGTTTCCCTAGCGAGTAGGAGCCTCCATAGATTGCCAGTTAAAGAGGATATTTTAAGGATGTTTCCATTCAATTAGTTTTCCTAGTAAGTAGGAACTACAAGAAGCTTTACTTAGAAAAATGCCTCGAAGCTGTTCCTTTTCCATTCAATTAATTTCCCTAGCGAGTAGGGACTCCATCGTCCTGCAAGAACTTAAAGAAAGGTATGGAATCAAAGATGTTTCCATTCAATTAATTTCCCTAGCGAGTAGGGACGTTGTTACATCATTCCTAGTTACATCACAAAACAGATCGCGTTTCCATTCAATTAATTTCCCTAGCGAGTAGGGACTTTCCGGTACGCATCCGGTTACTCTCTACCTTCGCTTCGCCCCCCAGCATTCGAGTTTCCATTCAATTAATTTCCCTAGCGAGTAGGGACTTCGCGTCCCGACAAAGCTTAGGCTTGGTAATAAAAGAAGACCGTTTCCATTCAATTAATTTCCCTAGCGAGTAGGAACCTGTTCTAATGTAACTGTAGAAAGTTGGTTTGACTTTTTCTAGTTTCCATTCAATTAATTTCCCTAGCGAGTAGGGACTTTTTGGTATTGGTCTTCATGTCAATGTAGGATCTGATCCGTTTCCATTCAATTAATTTCCCTGGCAAATAGGGACTCCCCCCTATTGAAACTCTTACGCCGCCTATTGTCCAGCGAGCGCTAGCGAGAGATCCTGTTTGAGGCGCAAAAACTTTTAATTCCTCATAGCTTCACAACGCTGGAAGTCTTATTACATCAGGGAGCGAGGGATATAACGCTAGAGCAGGGAATCCAGCCATTCGTAAAATCCCTCGCACAACAGCTAAATAATTACTGAACCTGGTACTTGTGTTACCGGAAGACCACCCCAAACGTCTACTTGACTCAGGGTGTGTCGAGAAAGAGGATAAAAACGCACACTATCTTCCTCTACATTGATTTTCTTTTGAAGTCTCTGGCGTAATTCCTCGTACTTTGATGGAGCTAAGACACACTCAAAGACACTGTATTGAACTCGTCGTCCCTACCCCTCTAATAGGTTTGATATTTTTCTGCGACGTTTATCACAAGGGATGTCATAAGTCACCACATAAAATAACATAAAGATCGCCTAGCGAATTAAGTAAGGCTGATAGAGAGTACTGGAAGCATAAACGCATCGCTTATAAGCCTTCACCTGCTGCATCAGAGAATCCCAACGCGGCTGCGGATCTCCATCCTCCGCTTGAATTGATTCCTCCATCCGTTGCAGAAACGTTCGTAGATACTTCCTGCGCCCGGAGTCATTAAGATAGCAGCTCCCGTCGTGATACTCAAAGTCTTAGCTTGCAATCATCACACCCCGATTGACTAAGTAAAGAGTTATAGAATCGACAATCGCAGCACGAAACTCTTCAATTAGGTCAGAGGCTAAGGCAGCATGACGCTCTGTTCCCTGGTGAAGACAGGCATGATAAGGATCAAGCCCTTGAAGTTCAATCAGACTCAGTAAATGATTCCACAGTACTTGATACCCAAAGCTAAGAATGGCATTGACTGGATTTCCGGGGGGACGACGCGATTGCGCTTGAGATGGCTGCTGAAATTCAAGGGAATTTGTAAAAGTTTGGGTCAGGATATTCATGTCGGTTTAGAGCAAGCGATCGCTAACTGGATCGAAAAACAGCAACAGCAGGAAGACTCGCCACTGTCTGAGACTTCGGTAGTAGTGACTGCATCGACTGCACCACCTTCTGTACCCACGATCGCATCTCTGATTGAGGAAACGCTGCGTAACCGCGACTGGGTGCTAAGGAAGCTGGTGGCTGATGCTGAAATTGCTGTGGAACGGATTAATGAGTTACTAAAAGGCGATCGCGCTTCGGATTCCGAACTCCAAAAACTCGCGTAACACCTAGTTAAATCGAATGGTGAAGGGTGGGAGGAGGAACTGGTGGATATTTGACAGGCTGAAGACTTAAAACGGAGACGACAGCAGAAGCGATCGCGCTAAGTGCTTAAAACCGCAGCGAAGGGTTAATGCTAGGGGCTTTTCCGATAAAATCAACCGCCTCAAGATTTTTTAACGCGATGGCTTTCTCGTGAGATTTAGCAGAGGTGTTTTGGGAACACTAACACTAGCAAGCACCCTTTGCAAAAGCAAGAGAGAGAATTTGTGAAATTTAAAAGATTGATACCTTGGTTAGCTATAAGCGCGACTGCATTTTCCATCCCAACCCCTGCTGTTTTAGCTCAGTATACTTTCGGTAACGAGCGTTCTCAATGTCGGGCAACCCTAACCGCTAACGAGCCAAACTCTCGAATTACGCTGCGTTCTGGAGCTGGGTCGAATTATAAGAGTTTGGGTTACGGCTTGGCAGGCGATCGCGTTCAGGTTCTGACTGTATCTCCTCCAGAAGTGGATTACGAACAAGATGGGCAGGGGAATGGTTGGTATAGAATCGGTTTCCCAAGAAGCGGAGCTAAGGGTTGGATTCGCGAGGATTTCCTGCGCGTGCAATGTACTCTTATCAATGATTAGTGAGGTTTGATGTCACGCACTTCAATAGTTCGCTTATTAATTTTGACAGGACTAGGAATTTCCGTTTTCAGCAACCAAGCCCGTGCTGATTTCTATGACACAACTGCTATCTGTACAGTACGGGGGCTGCCACGGGGACAGCTAGCCTTGCGTCCCCAACCCAATGGTAGACCCTTTGCGGGGTTGAACAATGGCAATATTGTCCAAGCGTTGAGTGGTACGGTTGACGAGAATGGAGGAGTTTGGGATGAAGTTAAAGTCATTAAGGGTCCCAACTCCCGAGTTACAGGACGGGTCGGTTATGTCAACAGTAAATACTTGTCGTGTAAGTGGTACGACGAGCAGGGGAATTTAATCAGAGAAGACCGTTAGCGGGACTTAAACAAACTTCAAGGCTCTAAAAAAGCTGGGAAGCTTTTTGGACAAGGGAAAGAAGTTGATGACCTAAAAATGCCTGAAACCTTTGTAAATGCAATATTTATGCATATTCGGGCTGAAAGTCTTTCTCTATTTAGGTTTTAAGCCATTTTCGCCTTGGTTTTTGTCTAAGTTCCACTAATAACCAATGACATTTGACGAATAACTAACTGTATCGTGCAGCTAAAGATTGAGCGGCTTGACGATGCTCTTCAACTAAATCCTGCGGCGAGCGCACTTGGGCATTCCCCATGTGTCGATAAATCCAGCGTGTCAATTCATGGAAGGAACGACGGGGTAGTTTCACGATGTAATCGACGAACTCATATTCCCCAGAGTTATTCTTCTTTCCAAGGCGAATCTTTTGGCTGGGATGGCGGCATTCCCCTTCTAAAATAAACGTTGTCGCTGGGGGAAAAAATCTTACTTTCACTTCTTCTAATGGTAAATGTCCCAAGCGTTCTAATTGCTGCTCTTGGGGTTTTCCTAAAAAAATACCCCAGCCGATATTCATCAATTTTTGTGCGAGTTTGAGGCTAGAAAGCTGTGCTTTTTGTCCTCTTCCTTGCTTTTGAATAATTCGGCAATAGTCTTTAAAACGGTCTAATCGTTCGACTTCTAGATGTTGGATTTCAGAGTCTGTATATAAAGAAGGCGTTCGGGCTTCTTCGTAAAGAAGATACCAGGCAATATCATGATAAAACAATTGCAACGGATAAATTTGCAGGTAGCCAGTCTGCTGTTGATAGGGTTCCGATTGGCGGTAGATTTCAATGATTTGACCCTGCGCGATCGCGTTTTCCACTGTCTCCAAACAGTGGCATAGGGAATGGCGGTTTTTCCCTTTGGCTATCATCTCATCCGGGTCGGTATAGATGATGGGACGGTTTAGGTAAGCGCGAACTGGGTAAAAGAAATCCTCTTGTTCTTCTAGGTTTAGTCCCCGCAATCGTCGTTCCAAAGTTTGGTAAATCTGCCGTACTTGGGGGTCGCCTTGATAATGAGCAAGGGATGCAAGAGCATTGAAGGCAACTTTTAATTGGTCTTTGGTCATTGCCCCAGTGCCGAGGTAATAGCCCCAACGGTACATGCGGCGGTCTAAAATGCCGTAGTCGCGGAGTGTTTGCAAGTCTTTGCGAATGGTGGCTAGGGCGGGATACCCATCTGGAAAGTTGATTCCTATGGCTGTGGCGACTTGTCGCAGTTGGGTTTGCACCGCTTCTAAGGCTTCGTGGTGTTTGTCCTGAGAGGAGGATTCGTGTGAATCGGGGCTACCGATACCTGGATATTGTACTAAGGTGGCAATCAGCAGTAAGATGCGCTCAAAGGAAAGGCGATCGCCATAGGGGTGAGGTTGGGGTTTCTTGGGCATAGAAGTTTAAGTTAGCGCTACTTATCTTCCAGGGTCAAGGAAAATAAAGTATTGGCTTTGGAATCGGGGAGTTGTAATCAGCAAGCAGTGCCTATTGACCAGTGAAGCGATTTATTAGGGTATGAATGGTTCTACTGTTTTACTTATTTGATATTGGCTTTTGAAACAGTAGGCAGTAACTAATAAGTCGTGATGGTTCATAGAAGCCTGAATGGGGGAGCATCCCATTTTGTTAAAATCCGGTCGTGGAGGAGCATTTAGATATAAATTTTCTTCACCCTCTTTTGAAATTGCACATTTGGGATGCTTCCCCTGAATAAGATAATTGGATTCAGTAACGTTCCATACAAGACGTTTGTGACGGCTGAAAGTGGGGGCGATTTAACGGGAGTCCCGTCAAAAACGCTAGAACCTAGAGCGATAGAGAGTTTTGGTGGTGGCTGTTGATGCGTAATTGAGAATATGTACTAATAACGAAGGCTGCAATAGGGGTTAAAAAATCACCCGTCAAATTCTCTTGTAGAATAAAGAGCCAGAGGGCGTTTCAAAGCCCGGACTTTCTCACTCGTTGAGAAAACGAATTGAATGGAAACATGCCATCAGGGAATTGCTCGTGAGTTAGCACGTACTTTCTCACTCGTTGAGAAAACGAATTGAATGGAAACAACGATTCATCTTTTCCCGAACCATCGCAATCCTCACCTTTCTCACTCGTTGAGAAAACGAATTGAATGGAAACTAACCAATCCATCGCCAAGCATCATCAAAGTCAACAGCTTTCTCACTCGTTGAGAAAACGAATTGAATGGAAACCAAACTTCGTCCGTGCATTGCGCCCACACGGTGCTTTCTCACTCGTTGAGAAAACGAATTGAATGGAAACAGCTTAAAAACAAATCCGGATTGGCATTTTCTACTACTTTCTCACTCGTTGAGAAAACGAATTGAATGGAAACGAATTTATCCGCAGCGCTTACCAAAACAGCGGATCGCTTTCTCACTCGTTGAGAAAACGAATTGAATGGAAACATTTTGTCTCCAGTTCAACACCGAAATAAATTCCATCTTTCCTTTCTCACTCGTTGAGAAAACGAATTGAATGGAAACATTCTGCGTTCTGACTCTTGCAGTGGAATTCCTCGCCTTTCTCACTCGTTGAGAAAACGAATTGAATGGAAACTGGTCGCGGGCGCTCACCCAAGACGAGGTAGCCCGCCTTTCTCACTCGTTGAGAAAACGAATTGAATGGAAACAAAAGCCATCGGTAAACTGGGCTAAAAATTCATCACCTTTCTCACTCGTTGAGAAAACGAATTGAATGGAAACCGGCGATTGCAAGGAGAATACGATCTAATCAGGGCACCTTTCTCACTCGTTGAGAAAACGAATTGAATGGAAACATAGCGGTATAGGTTGTTTCTAGTGCCGTTCCCGCGCCTTTCTCACTCGTTGAGAAAACGAATTGAATGGAAACGATACTGAGGGGCGCTAACTTTTGCGATCTTTTCTTCTACTTTCTCACTCGTTGAGAAAACGAATTGAATGGAAACTCCCACTGCTTCTTCGCCAGCCACAAGTCACCTTCCTTTCTCACTCGTTGAGAAAACGAATTGAATGGAAACCACTGAATAGCAATAAAGTTCTCAGGAGCGGTGTTCTTTCTCACTCGTTGAGAAAACGAATTGAATGGAAACGAGCTGACCGGATAACGGGAAACTTTGACATAAACCCGACTTTCTCACTCGTTGAGAAAACGAATTGAATGGAAACACGCACCTAAATCAAGGCTGTCTGTCACTGGTTAAGCTTTCTCACTCGTTGAGAAAACGAATTGAATGGAAACAACTTTTCGATGTCGAAATACAAGCGCCCGTAGTTACCAACTTTCTCACTCGTTGAGAAAACGAATTGAATGGAAACTTTACTTGATTAAGGACACTTGGGTTGTTGAAGGGCTTTCTCACTCGTTGAGAAAACGAATTGAATGGAAACCTGCGATGGGACTTAAGGAGCCTGCTAACGCTCGTTTCTTTCTCACTCGTTGAGAAAACGAATTGAATGGAAACATTGCACTCGCTAAGGCGCGGGGAGTTCCGTCTGAGCTTTCTCACTCGTTGAGAAAACGAATTGAATGGAAACTTTAATTCCCCGAAAGCGTAACTCCCGCGATCGCTGCTTTCTCACTCGTTGAGAAAACGAATTGAATGGAAACAAAAGCAACTTAGTAAACTGGGGACGATTCTCGGCTTTCTCACTCGTTGAGAAAACGAATTGAATGGAAACCAAACTCCTCTATTCTTGCGATCAATTCAGCTTTTCTTTCTCACTCGTTGAGAAAACGAATTGAATGGAAACGATTCGGTTCCGTATATAAGAACCGTCCGTTTTGGCTTTCTCACTCGTTGAGAAAACGAATTGAATGGAAACTCAAACAAGGCGAAATCTTCCTTGCCAAATTCGATGCTTTCTCACTCGTTGAGAAAACGAATTGAATGGAAACGGGCATCTGTAGCAGATGCTGAGAGGGAGAACCTTTCTTTCTCACTCGTTGAGAAAACGAATTGAATGGAAACGAATCATCACCAGCCTTGGTCTGAAGCCAGATGGGCTTTCTCACTCGTTGAGAAAACGAATTGAATGGAAACACTTCTTAAATATTGTCCGTCGCCGTTTCAAATTCCTCTTTCTCACTCGTTGAGAAAACGAATTGAATGGAAACACTTCCGGTGGAGTTTATAGCATTACTGGCTCACAGCTTTCTCACTCGTTGAGAAAACGAATTGAATGGAAACTTTGCTCTTATCTCTGCCATCCAAGCGCACCTGATACTTTCTCACTCGTTGAGAAAACGAATTGAATGGAAACTACAAAAGCTGGAACCCCTGACAACTGACATTGCTGCTTTCTCACTCGTTGAGAAAACAAATTGAATGGAAACATAGTTACACCGAAGTTTTCAGTTGTGGGAATGATCTTTCTCACTCGTTGAGAAAACGAATTGAATGGAAACATTGTTCGTTTTATCCTGATATACCTGTACCTCGTAGAACTTTCTCACTCGTTGAGAAAACGAATTGAATGGAAACAGCTAATAAAAAGTGCCTCTGGTTTTCATGCCTTTCTCACTCGTTGAGAAAACGAATTGAATGGAAACTCTGGCTTCTCAATCTGGTTGGTCAGTTTAACAACGGAGCTTTTTCACTCGTTGAGAAAACGAATTGAATGGAAACATATAACAACCATGCACACTCTTTTATCTCTTGACTCTTTCTCACTCGTTGAGAAAACGAATTGAATGGAAACAAAAGAAGAATTTTTTCCCAGAGTTAATTGCGTTAACTTTCTCACTCGTTGAGAAAACGAATTGAATGGAAACTCTAATACCAGTTCGCCGCCAGAGACAATTTCTGTACTTTCTCACTTATTGAGAAAACGAATTGAATGGAAACACGCCGTCCACTTCAAAATGGATTGAACCGCTGTCCTTTCTCACTCGTTGAGAAAACAAATTGAATGGAAACAAGCTTTTAACTGTACAGACAGCAGACTTGTTTTCTCTTTCTCACTCGTTGAGAAAACGAATTGAATGGAAACCCCACTGTTCCCAGTAGGTAACTCGTTCGCCTTCTTGCTTTCTCACTCGTTGAGAAAACGAATTGAATGGAAACAGTATTCAGCGATGACCAGTTTGCGAACATCAGTTTGCTTTCTCAATCGTTGAGAAAACAAATTGAATGGAAACAATTTATTTACACTTCTGCACTTGACACCTTCGCGCTTCTTTCTCACTCGTTGAGAAAATGAATTGAATGGAAACGCTAAATTATCAGTTAGTAAGTCGAGCAAATTATGCTTTCTCACTCGTTAAGAAAACGAATTGAATGGAAACACTTCGTAACGTTTAGCCAGCGCCGTCTGGCTTAACTTTCTCACTCGTTGAGAAAATGAATTGAATGGAAACATGAGGTCGCACATATCAATGGAAAGAAGTCCAGACTTTCTCACTCGTTGAGAAAACGAATTGAATGGAAACGATTGAGCGTAGCGCTCGTACCCAGCCCAAGCGGGACTACTTTCTCATTCGTTGAAAAAACGAATTGAATGGAAACCTATCTGGCGAGGTAGAAGGGGTTGCCGACTCCGACTTTCTCACTCGTTGAGAAAACGAATTGAATGTAAACAATCCTTTGATGTTATGCATGATTTTTTGTGATGACTTTCTCACTCGTTGAGAAAACGAATTGAATGTAAACGTCCCGACCGTTACCCGTGCCCGGACGCCTTCAATCTTTCTCACTCGTTGAGAAAACGAATTGAATGTAAACTTTCATCTTGGACGACGATCTTGGCTTAGTGCAAGACTTTATGACTCATTGAGAAAACGAATTGAATGTAAACTACTCTTTATCATTGCCCTTGCAAAGTGTAGCTATCTTTCTCACTCGTTGAGAAAACGAACTGAATGGAAACCAACTATAGATAAAGTTGTGAAATTTTCCATCAAACTTTCTCACTCGTTGAGAAAACGAATTAAATGGAAACGAACGCTGTAGAGAACTGCAACTATAGATAAAGTTGTGGCTTTATCACTCGTTGAGAAAACGAATTGGATAAAAACACCTGCCAATCATCGGTAAGCATTAACTGATTTAGAGCTTTCTCACTCATTGAGAAAACGAATTGAATGGAAACGGAAAAACGATCTTATTTTGGCTTTGCCCCGTTGAACTTTTTCACTCGTTGAGAAAACGAATTGAATGAAAACAAATCAAAGTGCATGGGGTCGAAGCTACCGATCCAACTTTCTCACTCGCTGAGAAAACGAATTGAATGGAAACCCGTTATAAAGCTTGCTCTCAGTCTTGAACCAGTGGCTCTTTCTCACTCGTTGAGAAAACGAATTGAATAGAAAGGTTAGGATTACTCCTTTGGAACTAAAAGCTACTACGCTTTCTCACTCGTTGAGAAAACGAATTGAATGGAAACACGCCAGTTTCCGCAATACCTTCTAGCGCGGTCATATTTCACACACGCTGGGAAAATTAATTGAATGGAAACTATAAATCCTGCCTAATTGGAATGTTCTACAAAGGACTAATTCTTCGCACTTAAAAAGAAGGAGTTAACCGTAACAAGTTAACTAACTATTGACAAAGCTGAGAAGAAAAACTACTGTTGATTTGGGGGACTGGCACCCTCTTAACGCGAGAGGCACAGTCCAGATAACCAAAATCAACAGGCAACAAAAGCCTGTCTAATCGGAGTATTCTATAAAGGGGTGAACCCGGAATGCTCCAAGTCCAAAAATTAAAAAAAGAAATGCAAAACAAATACACATCGCATTTACCGTTAAGTAAATGCGGTGTATATTAATGTATAAAAACTTCTGAAACTAGCAGAAAATATTGCGAGGACTGTGGAAATGATGTGGTTGCAAAGTACCGCTGCAACCAGCAGATCGCAGAAAATTCCAAATCAATTGGCGCAGTACTGCTTAACTCAACAAACCCAAAAAAATCCCCCGATGCTGTCGGGGGATAATCATTCATAGAGGACAGTTTTTCTTAAAGCGGGGCAGTGCTATTCGCTTTTAAGTCAAATGTCAAGCAAAAGCCGATATTTATCCCAGAACCCTGCAAAGTCCCTCAAGTTGAGTATTAATAAGCATTTAAGGCGTAATAAAAATTTTTCTTTCAATAGCTTGAGACTTCTAGCTCCTAGCTAGAATCTCTGGTTATAGTGTTTTTGAGACACAACAGAAGGACATAAATTCGTGTCAGAAGCTTTTTGGCAAACAAAAATCTGGAGATTGTGCTGCACTCCAGTCTTTCAAATTCTAAGCAGATACAACAGATGTGGCGAAAAACCACATCTGATATCTAGGTAAGGCCAAACCTCTCACCTTGAAAAAAACCTATCAGTACGCCGCAAATCCTGCTAACTCATGCCTGAATACACCGCCATCAGCTTTGCCCCCGTGCAGGCGTTTATCGAAAAATCCCGCAAACTTCGAGACTTGTATGGAGCTTCGCTCATCTTATCGTTTCTGAGTTCCAAGCTCGTGCAAAAAGCAGAGTCTCTAGGACTAGAAGTGATTTCACCGGGATTACCGACTATCCAAGAAGGAATGCCTAACCGAATTTTAATTGAAGGGAAATTTGATCGCAATGATGTAAAAAATACGCTCTTGAAAGAGTGGCAAACTATCTTACAAGTATGCCGAGCGTGGGTAGAAAACAACCTGGGTATCCCCAAAAACCAATATTATTGGTCGCAAACTGAAGACCAAATAGGAAAGCAAAAAGGCGAGTGGGAACGATGGGGAAGCTACACCTGGGAAATCTTTTGGGGGTACGGTGAGTCTGTCAAAGGCGCGATGGACGACTTAGAAACTCGCAAGCTGAAACGGGATTGGATTGCAATTAACTGGATGGGGGAAAGTTCAAGTTTAACAGGAACCGATGCGATCGCGTGGCATCAATTAGGGAAAGAGTCCAACCAACCAGGGCGCACTCTGACAAGACCAGAACAAGATGAGCAAGAACTCTTTTATCGACGCTTATCTTGGTTACTCGACAACCCAGATAACCGAGTTGGAAAACCGAGTCTCTCCCTGCAACAGTTGCGAGAGTATGAACAATCTAAACCCAATGAAATTGGCAAATACATTGCCCCCAACGAACGCCTGAGTATTCCCGAATTAGTCAAGCGTTTAATTACCTACGACAAAATCGCCGATGACATCAAGATAGAAAAACTTAAAAAGAACAAGAATGACCCAGAGTTCAAAGATATCAGCCGTGAGGCTGGATACTGGACGGGCTGGTTTATGGGGGATGGTGACAAGGTTGGGGATAAGCTCAAAGAACTTGCCAGCCGCTATGAAAATAATACAAATAAACGGGTTGAAAACTTAAAAAAATTCACCCACTTAATGAGGGATTGGGGAAGAGAGTTTCAGGCAAAGCGAAATTTGTTATCTGAAGGGAAAGGACGGGTGATTTATGCGGGTGGTGATGACTTTTTAGGAGTCCTTTATAGTGAAGAAACCAAAAAGTTAGAAAAGCCTGAGAAAGTAAAACCCATAGAGGCTTTGAACTGGTTATTAACCCTAGAAAACCACTGGAAAGACCTGCAAAACACAATTCAGCAGCAACTCGACCTTAAATTTACCTATAGTGTGGGCTTTGTTTGGGCTGGGCATCAGGTGCCACAACGCGATATTCTACAACACTGCCGAGAAGCGGAAAAACGGGCGAAAAGTTCGGGACGCGATCGCGTCACGATTCGAGTGGTTTTCAATAGCGGTCAATACGTGCAGTGGACTTGTCCTTGGAATTACTTGCATATATTGAAAACTTATCGCGACCGTGATGGTAAAACCTGGGGACAAGACCCTAACTGGACTCATATTTACAACGATTGGGCGCAATTAAAAACACGTCATGCGATTCGATTAAAAGAAACAGAAAAGGATGGGATTTCCGCCCAAGAGCAGATTGCCATTTCCCTATTCAACTTGTATTTCAACGATGCGGGAAAAACCTTCTCCCAGCAACGCCGATGGGGTGACATCGTCGGAGATAGCAATGACATCAATCGAGCAATTGTGAATTGGATTAACGATCTCATTCAAGTGGGGTGGCAGTTATGTCGAAATTCCAATATTTAATTACCGTTAAGCCGTTGGGATTGATGTATGGAAGTGCTGGAGCCTTTCTCTCTCCAGAGAATTTAGTGGGGAAATCGGGTGCTAAATTTCCTCCAGATACGGCTACACTTGCGGGACTTTTTTTCAACGCCAATCGCGAACATCAATTTACTGACCGCACAGAACTGAGAAATTATCTAGTCATCTCTGGCCCGTTTTGGGCAAAACAAGACACGCCCAAACAATTTTTTGTGCCGATTCCTTGGCATAACGTCATTGCTGAAAAAGAGGATGATGAATGGGTTTTTGTGAAAAAGAAATCGAATTCATCAGAAGCGGTTGCGTCAGAATCCAATCAATGGTGTCTGGGGCAGCATCGATGGGAACGTACCAATAAAGAGTTGAAACCTGAGTATAGTTGGCAATCGATTAATAGCTGGAATTTACCCCCCAATGAACTCCGAGAACGGCAAGCGATCGCCAAAGCACCGTGGGATTTTATCTCATTTCTACATCCTAGAATCAAGTCCGAAGAACGTCACGTCGTAGAAAAAGATGGACTGTTCTTAGAAAATGCGGTGCAATTTCACGAAGACTATTGCTTAGTGTATCTCTCTAACTATGAGTTACCCAATGGCTGGTATCGTTTCGGGGGAGAAGGTCATCTGGTAGAAGTTGAAAGTCATCCTCTTTCAGAGAAACACAAAATTAATCAACTCCTGAGCCAAAAGATTCAGCACGCTTTTGCTCTGATTACACCTGGCGTTTGGGGGTCAAACAAATGCTCCTACCGTTACCCTCATCATTCGAGTTTTCCTCGGCAAGGACTAAAAATGCTGACGGATAAAGCCGCCCCTTACCGTTACCGCCTCGGTCATTCTCAGCAAGAGATAGAAACAGTAGATGAGTCCTACGACCCTAGCCGAACTGGACGGCTGAGTCGAGGCCGCTACGCCGTTCCGGCAGGCAGTGTTTACGTTTTCAAACACCCCCTCAATCGAACCTGGTGGGAGTTTCCCGACGAGTGGTTCCCCAAAGAAGGATTTCCCCTCAAGCATTTGGGGTGTGGTTTGTGTTTACCCATTGATATTCAAGGATTACCGTCATGTACCACAGCGCCTACGGAGTAATTGAAACCCTGGCACCCGTTCATGTTGGGGCAACTGCCGGGGAAGAAACGGGCAATCTCAACCTGATTTTTCGCGACCAGTTTACCCAAACGGGCATGATTCCCGGTAGCTCAATTCGGGGACGCTTTCGGGCAGATATGCGACCTCAACGGCAACAATGGCTGGAGTCGCGGCTTGAAGCGTTAGGTGTTAGTGTTCCTACACCTGATGTGCAAGAGATTGAAATACAGACGAATGGTACAAAAAAGACGATTTCTCGGTTGAAGTGGCTAGAGAAGCAGGCAGACGAGAAAAAAGTCAAGGTTTCTAACGACATTGATGACAATTACTGGTACGGGCATGAATCAGTGGATGGTCATCCTGATGGCGGCACCACCGAAGCGCTGGTTAAGTTTGAATATGCGTCCCTGGTTTGGTTGCCTGTATTTTGCCCCGGTCAACCCGTCGTTTTTGTCACCTGTCCTTTGTTGCTCAAGCGATACAAACGGATTGCCAAAATTGATGCGGATGTCCCCGCCCCTTACACCGCAGCGACAGGTTTAGAAGGTCGGCAGATGGAAGGACGAGGTAAAATTCTCTTTTTCAATTTAGGGTTCATTGAACTGGAACATGAAGAGGATTTATCGGACTGGATTCCGCCTAGAGCAGATTTAGATAAAAACAAGCTGGTGGTGGTGGGTGATAACGATATTGCCATGCTGCATGATATGGCGCTGTATCGTCAAAGCCGCGTCAAGCTGCTCGATGAAATGAAGAAGGTGGATACCGAGCGCGGTGCTTTCTTCAATACTGAAGCCTTGCCAGAGGGAAGCGTTTTAGTGTTTCCCATTGCTTTGAAACGAAAGGGCTGGAAACCGTTTGGCGAACAGGAGAATTCATCAAACGTTTACTCTTCAGAGTTGTATTTCGGTGGTTTGGAGTCAATTGGTTTTGGTCGTTGTTGTGTTTCGTTAGCAGGAGAGTATCAGTAATGGGTTGGAAATCTTACGAACTCGATCGCGCTGCTCAAAAGTTGGTACTGGATGCACGAGAGCGCGATCCAAAATCTCTCAATCAGTCCCACAAAATGCGAATGGCAGTGGCTTATGGGTTAGAGCGCTTTTGGGGTGAGCATTTGCGCCTTAAAGGTAAGAAAGTAGAAGATGAAAATAAGTCAAAGTTTTGGAAGGCAACATGGGATGCTCTAGCAAAAGTAATGGACGAGGCAGGGGTCACGATTCCAAACGATCCTATACATCCCAATAGTAAGGGTGAACTCCCAACGGGAGATATCCAGGCGATGTCTGCAAAGCTGTGGCAATTGCCGATCCAAGACCAACGAGTGGCACTTGCAGTTTTAACCCAACTGTGTGACTGCATTGTCTGGTGGACGCAACGGTACAAAACCGGGAGGCTAGCTGATGAAATCGATTCCTGATGCCTATAAAAAAGTGCCGATGATGTTTCGGGCACAAGTAGATGGGCGCTGCCAGATTCAGCGGTTAGTCAAAGGAAAGGAATCTGATGCGGTTCGCTGGGCAGATGAATGGATAGCACGGGTGGAAACGGCACAGTCGCTACCATCACAACAGGTGCAAACCCAGGATTGTGCGATTGCTTGGCGTTTACTGACTAATAGTGGGACAGATGACGGTGTGATTCGCCCAGTGATTGGAGCGCGAGGGTTGCCCTACCTTCCTGGCAGCAGTATGAAGGGAATGTTCCGTCGTGCCTGTACCTCAGAGCAAGCCGAACGCTACTGCGGCAAACCTTTGCCAAATAACGACTGGCAACCAGGTCTCCTGCGCTTTCATGGCGGTTATCCGATAGATAGCAGTTGGACGCAAAATCTCGTAGATATTGTCCATCCCCAACAGAATTGGCAAGTGAAAGACGATGAGAAAGAAGGAGGGGCATTCGTTCAGATATCCCTGTTCAAGCCTACCCTGCGTTTTGGTATTTCCAGTACGGAAGAACTCTCACCCAATGAATGGCAGACGATTTGGGAGATTTGGCATCGCGCTCTAGCTGGGGGAATTGGGTCGAGAGTTTGTGCAGGTTATGGACAGATACACGATAGTAGTGCACCAGTTTTGTACAAGGTTCGTCTAAAGGGTCAGGGACAAGCTCCAAAGCTAGTGACTCAAGTGGGTGAATTTCGTCCCAATATGTTTCGAGCGGCGTTGCGTGCCCATGCACTGCGGCTCTTTGGTGGCTTGACCAATCAATTACAAGCAGAGCGCTTGGTGACCACCCTATTCGGAGGCATCCAAGGGCGTCAGGGAACCGTAGGATTGCTGGGAATGGGTTTCCAGGAGTCCGATCTAAAACTTGACAGTTTTGGCACAGGTTCCTATGCTCAGCCCTGCTATGACGTAGAAGGGGAGTTAATCTGGTATCTGGCACAAAAGCTCAACGATCCAACCCATGAACCAGCGCTCAAGAAGTTGGTGGCAAGCCTAATGCAGTTTGCAATGGTGTTTGGAGGCTTCGGAAAATCCTGGCGACGGGCAGATCATCGCTTATTTTTTGAGGAGTACTACGACGATGAGTTTAAAGCGCTGATTGGTTGCCATTGGCTTTGGTTGGGCGATTTAGCATTACGTCGTAATGTGAAAGTATGGCGGTTAGAGCAAGTCAGTGACTTTATTGACCAAGTGCAGAATGCCGCGCAGGAATGGATGAGATTGCAAGGGGTCGCACCACAGCCGATGCTATGGGCGCAAACTTGGCGAGAAGCGTGGCATCCAGAAAATGTGCAAGTGTGGGGTCGGGAAGCATCAGATGCAGAAAGCAGCGAGGCAATTCGTTGGTTTCATGGCGCTTATCGCGAAGCAATTCGTGGTGTACAGTCAGAGGGTTCGATTTACAAAACAGCGTTTGCTGGCAGGGTGAGTCAGGTCGGGCGGCTATGGCATCGGATGTATCCCGTTGTGCGCCTACTCAAGAATCCAGAAGATATACGTAAACCACTTGTCAAAAGCACGTTCAGCTATCTGGAGCTGCTAACGATTTTCCCGGATGATTCACCAGAATCACAGAAGTTTTTGAAATTTTTAAACACGAAACCCTACGGATTTGAGCAGCTTTGGGGAGACAAGAATCAATGAATATTTGGATTGTCACGATTGGTAGTAGTGATGTGCAACTTGATAGCGACAATAAGTGTCGTAAAAAAAACCGTACTGAAAAACAAAGAAGTGATAAGATTTGGCATTACTGGTATGACGATGAGGTTCAAGCCGATTGCCATAACATAGCCTTTGAACCCAAGCAATCCTACAAAGACAAAGATGAACCGTACCGGATTGAAACAAGGGTTTTGGGTATGGTTTATGAGGCAAGTACTCCAGAGGTTCAGAAGGAGATTTTGTCCTATTTGACCTTTCCCCTATTGGATAACTTTGTCGGGCAGTTAAAGGAGACTCCTCTTGATGCGATCACAGTTCTGTTAACCGACCAATCTGAGATTTTCCACAGTAACGCCGAAAGGCGGAAGCCGAAATGTCCTTACTGGCAAGACACTTGCACGCTGAAGCAGATTTTAAAGCAGTACTTTCAAGACAAAGAAAAATTTCCTAATGCAAAATGTGTCTGGATTCCCCTATTTCCAGCCTTTGGCGAAAAGGGACTCGATGACTGGAACTATGTCCTCGACTTAGTTCGTACCAATCTACGCCATCAGCTTGATAGCGAACAAATCGAGGTAGATGCCAATGATAAAGTTTATGTCAGCCATCAAGCCGGTACTCCAGCTATTTCATCGGCTATACAGTTTGTAAGCTTGGCACAATTTAGAACAAATGTAGAGTTCCTAGTTAGTAATGAATATGATCAACAGACAGATACAATTTTTCGTTCTACTTATTTGGGAGCGATTCAGCTTCAGGAAGCCAAAGCACTTCTAGATCGCCATGACTATTCAGGTGTTCGGGATATTTTGGGGCTGACAATGGCAACTCCAAGTAATCCTGACGAGAAACGTATTAAATATTTGTTAGATGCAGGCGAACAGTGGAATTTTGCTGAATTTCATAAATTCAAGAATATTTTGGTGAAGCGTAAGTTGCTATCCGTGAGTGTATTTCCTTGGTATCAGTCAGGCTATGAATCTGCTTATTTGGCTTGGGTTCGATTAGAACAAGGTAGTCCTGTCGATGCGATGTTTCACAGCTTTCGTGCGTTGGAAGGATTGGCGACTCTTTATGCAAAAAGAAATGGGAGAGATGGTCTATATGGTAGAAGAGTTTTTGATTATCTAAAGGAACAAAAATCAGAAGAATGGGATGAACATCCATATATCAAACAACTGATTTGTTCTGAAGTTAGAGACCAAGCAACTAGAAATGATCTTTTAGATAAGAGAAACAATTTGTTTCATCAGCTAGAAGGTTTCAAAAAAGAAGACCTCTATGAGGCTTGGAAGGCGACAGCGCAACTAGATTGGAAAGATAGGGTCTTGCACTGTCTAAATTTTATTTCTGAACAAGCTTTTCCTCCACCATTAGAAGAAGCCAGCCTCATGTTCAAAGTACACGAGGAATTGAAAAACGCGATCGCGTAGGAAGGCATACTAATCTTGGCGGTAAGTCAACCAACTAACCATTGAAAACCGCACTAGAAAAGCGTCCAATGAAGCGATCGTTCCTCGCTGCAAACCAATGATCAAGAAATCAGTTCCCGCTTCTCACCCCTATACCGATCAGTTTGCCTTTGAACGGTTGATGCTTCTCGTGACAACGTTGGTTCGTTATCCTGGCGTTGGGTGTTCTGGGAAAGAGATAACCGCTGACTCTGATCAAGCATTGGGCTACTCAGCCAACCTCAATGCCGCCACTGTCGTCAACATATTCGCAAAGGTCCTAAGGACAACGCTACAGGGCAGCTTGCTTATGTTGATTACACAGTAAAGCTGCCGCGACGCTCATTTGATGAGTTTAGCCGATGGGTCTATCGGTATATGTACTTCGCTAAGGTACTCGCTCCCCAAGAGTTAGTCGAGAAGCACAAAGCCGCTGCTTTAAATCTGCAACAGCTTTACGAATAAAATTTTGCCTTTTCAACACCACAAGTACTCAGTTCAGTAATTATTGAGCTGCTGTGCGAGGGATTCTAGGAATGGCTAGATGCTCCAACTTTGCGTTAGATCCCTCGATTAGTTACCTAGCAAGGTTTTCAAGCTTGGGAAGCGATGGAAAATCAGAAGCTTTTGCATCCAAAACAAGATCGCTCGCCAGCGCTCATTGGACAATATGCAGTGTAAGAGTTTCAATAGGGAGGGGTCCCTACTCGCTAGGGAAATTAATTGAATGGAAACTAGAGCATTTCTGATTCGTCGTTGAGATCGCACCAGTCCCTACTCGCTAGGGAAATTAATTGAATGGAAACCCTTGATATTCTCCGTCATATCCAACGACTCGATTAGGCAGGTTTGAAGTCCCTACTCGCTAGGGAAATTAATTGAATGGAAACAAATACTGTTTAACTTCGTTGTCTAGATTTGACATAATTCTCTAGTCCCTACTCGCTAGGGAAATTAATTGAATGGAAACCGCCCAAGCTGCTTGAGGGCACAAGCCAACATGATAGCAACGAGTGTCGTCCCTACTCGCTAGGGAAATTAATTGAATGGAAACTTGTTGTAACGCTTGATCAATTCTGTCATTTGAGAATTAAACGTCCCTACTCGCTAGGGAAATTAATTGAATGGAAGCTAATGCAACCCAAGCTTCACTAACACAGTTGTCAGTCCCTACTCGCTAGGGAAATTAATTGAATGGAAACCACACAGGACGCGCCCAGCGAATCCATTCCTCATTGTCCCTACTCGCTAGGGAAATTAATTGAATGGAAACTCTAATAGCTCCCTTTTTACATACATTTTCAAAAGATTGCTTACAGTCCCTACTCGCTAGGGAAATTAATTGAATGGAAACATTCATGATCAAATCCTCTACATAGATAAGGGTAATGTATAGTCCCTACTCGCTAGGGAAATTAATTGAATGGGAACGGTAGACTTCTGCCGTCGTAAGGGACTTCTTTTAAGTCTTCCGCGTCCCTACTCGCTAGGGAAATTAATTGAATGGAAACAGGATTGTGGAGTGCATAATGCATAGTCTGCTAGGGGTTATTTGTCCCTACTCGCTAGGGAAATTAATTGAATGAAAACTTGTCTGATTAATCTTATTAATCTTATTAATCTGAAGTCCCTACTCGCTAGGGAAATTAATTGAATGGAAACAGCATAAAATCAATTTGCCCTTGAGTAACAAGCTTCAAGTCCCTACTTGCTAGGGATATTAACTGAGTGAAAATATCTAAGCTGGGGCGATCGGCCACAACGACCTCCCCCTCCGCGTGATGTTCCAATCCTTTTGTAGTGTGCTATAAATCCCGCAGGATCAGATAGCGAGCGCTGTCTCGACTTCCGGTACTCCTGACGGGTAAAGCTAGAGTTAGGCGCTCCGAATTCTAGATAGTGATCGCTGGAAAGATGGACCAAACGAGTGAAAACGGCTTTGTACTACTGGAGCCAAACATCGAAGTTTTTAAGAAGAACGGTAATAACTCGTTTTCGCAGAAACCTGGAATCTTGTAATACAAATCAATTCCGTTGACCTGAATTACTGATACAGTTAGCTCTCCTAGCATCCTTGCTGAGCATTACTACCTTTGTAGGACATAGAGTTCGACTTTGATAAAAGCAGCTCTTGAGGATTCTCCACTGTTTAACTTGAGGCAGATAGCCTTGCTGGTGGAACATTCCGCCGTCCTGTAGACAATTGCTCTTGGGTTGAAACAGCAGTGAGAAACTCGCTTGAACCACCCATTGTTGTTAATGGCTCTCCATTGTAAATCGGCACGTTGGCTATCCTGACAGTAACCATATCTTGATTACTTTGAACGTACCAATGGCAGACTGGAGATTGGATATATTTGAGTGAATCATCCGCTATCACTCCCGCTTCAACTAAGCCGTCATCAATGTACTTAGTCGCAGCGGCAATGTTGTTATTGTCGCGAGCTAAATTCTTGACTCGCCATACATACTCCAGCCAAATTTTTCCTTGAAACTGATACGCTCCTTTACAGTAAGAGGCAATTAGTTCTGTCCACTGCCGCTTTTCTTTAGCCGAAGCTTGCCAACCGCCTGTACCTTTGCGAATCATCTCGTTGAGTGTTGGAGGTAGAGGAACCTCAAACGTCTCAATTCGATATTCCTGAGGAGAGCTAACAGGTATTGAGTGTTCATGTAGGGGAGTAACATCAGGTACTGACGGGTTTAACGAGGGAACGGGGAACGCTTCGCTCCTCACCGTCTCCCGTTCCCCATTCCCTGTCCCCTTCTGGGTTGATTGTTGTCCTTGCTGATATTTCAACTCAATTCGGTTGAAATATTCCTGTTCAGTTGGAGTCAAACTTACGCAACGCTCTAGCGACTGTAAAATGTTTCGGTCGAACGGGTCTAGACCTACGATTTGGTACAACGCTTCTATGCGCGAGTTGATTTCGAGAAGGGACGGCACTTCTGATAAGGGGAGAGGAGTCAAATCGGCATGGGGAAAGCTGCGTAGTTCCATCTCCATCGTCTCAACATTTCGCTTCCACACCTTACACCGCTTCTCATCCACCGATTCTATACGGGCAGGGCGCTGATGCCAGTCAGAAAGTTTTGGTGCGTAAATCTCTACAAGACCTCCTGGCTTTAGGGTGAGATGATGTGAAAGCAAGTTGGACAAGTCATGCTCGCCTTGTGGAGGAAAAAGGAGCGATCGCTCTTTTAACCGTTGCCGATTCTTTAGCAACGACTGGGCTTGCTTGCTCGTGCGAACCTCTCCACTCGCAATTAATTCTAAAATTGGGCCGCTCTCGTTAACGGGTTTTTGAGTCAGTTTGTAAGCCCCGTCTATACTCTGGTGATTCAAAACAGTTCGCAATGCTTTAGCACGAGCAAGATGTCCGCTCGAAACGGCTTTATCAATTTCCTCAACCACAATAGCTGCTTTGGAGTAGGTTTTCCCCGAACCCAACCCCACTCGTTGTGCCACACGATCGCGAGATTGCCCAAACTGTTCGCAACTTCCAGGAAAATTTTCCTGGATGTCTCGACGGGTTCCCTGTCGAAGTTTTGCACTTTCTTGCTCGATTTCCTTCCATAAAGCGCCTTCCCGCACTTTCTGCTCAATTGTTTTTTCCCTGGTAGCATTCCCCAGCAGCAGCGCTTCTAGCTCGGCGAGAGCGTCCTTGAATTCTTCAACAATCACGGGAATGCTCAACCACCCTAACTCAAGGGCTGCTTTCCAGCGCCGATGACCGCTAATAATCGTGAAATTAGGAGTAATTATTAGCGGCGTGAGCCGGTTGGAGTTGCCAATCAATTCCACCAAGTCCGAAACACTTTCATCCTCGCCATAGACAGAAGCGTTGCGTGGGTGGGGTTTGAGGAGTTTGGGGTCTAGTTGATGTTCACCCGGAGCAAGCTTTTGAATGGGCGAGATGTCTGCGATCGCGCTTACCGCAGTGCCAAAGACAATCGCCGGGGTTAAAGTGGCTGTCTCCATTGCTGTTGCACCCTCTATTTGTACCAAACATTGATAAATGGCTTTCCCCACCGCCAGCGCCAACAGGGGTGGCACAGCATTCCCAACTTGTCTCATACCCCGCCAAATCGTCCAGTGAAAACGGAACCAATCCGGGAAAGAGGACAAGCGAGCGGCCTCACGGACTGTGAGTACTCTGGCATAGGTGGGGTGAATCGGACGGGCCGCGGTGTGCCGTCCCTTGTCGCTTCCCGTTCCGGCTCTCAAAGTTCGGGAAACTCCGTCCCACTTAAGGCGATAGAAACGGCTTTCTGGCTCTGTTGTTCCCGGTGCGGTAGCCTCGAATCGTTGAACCACTAATGGTGTGTGACGGGTGAAGCAACAGCCTGTGAACAGATGAGGATTAGTTGTGGGCGGTGAAGGGAATACCTGTTCGAGCTTGAGTATATACTCGGAAGGTTGGGCTTCCAGAGTTGGTTGCTTGTCGTCTAGTTGCAATTCATCAGTATCGAAGAGTTGGGGAAACGCTTCTTCTGATAGAAATATTAAGTCTCCAATCGCGTCCCTAACGGTAACGAATTGAGATACTTTTGCTGGTAATAAGGGACAAACTTGGTGGAGAATCCCTCCAACAAAGACCCGTTTTCGACTTTGAGGGACTCCGTATTCTTCAGCATTGAGTGTCCACCTCCAGGTGTTATACCCTGCCTGTTGTAGCTGTTCCAGGAAAGGTTCAATTAAACGGGCGTATTTGGGCAGCAGCAAGTCGGGGACGTTTTCCAGAACAAAAGCAACGGGTTGAAGTTCTTCGACCAGGCGACAGAAATGGGCAATTAGTTGATTGCGGGGGTCATTCACATCCCGTTTGCCAATTCTGGATAAACCCTGACAGGGAGGACCACCAAAGACCAAAGCGATTTTTCCATCCCACTCTAACCCTTGTTGGCAATGGGACAGCTCCAGGAAACGGCGAATCTCCAGTCCCGTCAGCTCTTGCACATCAGCACAGTGGGTGGACGTTTTGGGAAAGTTTTGAGAGTAGGTAGCGAGGGTCTGTTCGTCCGAATCAATCGCTAACGCAACATCTATCCCAGATGCTTTCACGCCGAGGGAGAACCCTCCTACTCCCGCAAATAGCTCCACAGCAAGGAGGGCATTTGGTGGAGCTTTTTGGTGAGTGGTGATGACCCTTTCTGTCATGGTTTAACCTAGTGGCAGGAGAGAAGTAGGGTGTAGCGTTCCAATTTAGGACACCCAAGGCTTCAACTCTGTGTTGTAAATTTGGCGCAAGTTCCAGCCAGTTGTCCCGTACTCGAAAGAGCCGCTTTCAATGCCAGCTCGAATCAAATATCTATTGCCTTCCTTCATGAGCTGACGGCGAGTGTTGATGTTTTTTGCGATCGCTTCAATCAGCACATTGACATCTCCAAATGTGACTTTTCGGGCAACGAGCTTTCACCGAAACCAAACACAGAAGAGATGATCGTGCCGTTGCCGAGGTCAATGAAAATGTTCTGTGTTTTTGGTTGAATGGTGCTAAATGCTAGTGCCGAAACCACAGCTCCCGCACCTTCTTCCAACACAGCACTGACTGATAACTCAATCCAGCTCACGCTCTTACCGTTGACCCAGATACTATGCTGTCCTCAGAGAGATTCTTTGAGTTCTGTCCCAAAGGCTTGAGCATCTTGGATGCTTGCTACGACCGAGATGATTCCACCAAGCGCGATGCGGCAACGTACCCAGCGCACTCCAGAACAACTGCAAGCCGTATTTAACTTTTCCAGCCCGGTTATCCACCGTCCGTGCATAGCCTGAGATTGTTTTGATAGGTGGGATGGCCTGTTAACCAACGCTGACCGATGAGGTCGGAGCGATCGCTTGCCAAATACTCAATCAAACTATCTTCAGACGACTCTGGAATATCGTAAATCTGACTGTGCAAGGCCTAGAAATATTACGGGATAAGGATTTCAGCATTATCAATTACTAATTTGATGCTGCCGTTGCCGCTGTCGTATCCCCTTGCCAGAACTGGGGGAGAAGAGGCGGAATGCGGCGCAAGTTGGGGAGCTGTCTGCATAGGTTCCTCACTTGTTTTGATTGTTGAAAGCTTTACTGCATCTAAGTTTAAGAAGTAAATACACTCAAGACAACCACATGCCAACTATAAGCATCTTTTGACTGCTCTCAGTAACTTTTAGTGTTCTACTACATAAATTAGCATAGAATACGGATAACAACATAATTAATGTACAAAATGCTTTTGAGATGCCAGGAAGATATGATTGATGGCGAATAGGCCTAATTTGAGCTTTTAGTGAGCTTTTATTGTTTTAATACATAAATTAGCACAGAAAGTAGATAACAGCATAATTGATGTATAAAATCTTTTCAAAACACAGAGAGGATATGATTGATGGCAAATCTGTCTGATTTGAGCGACGATCTAATGACCAAGCAACGAACAACAGTTACATTGAGCGAGGAAGTCCATCAAATCCTTTCCGAATGGGCGGAAGAGGAGGAGCGCAGCCTTGCGAATTTGTTGAGTTATCTGGCATCTAAGGCAGCGAGGGAACGCCAGCAAGAAAAAAAAAC
>NZ_JAMPJY010000037.1:0-61660 GCF_039961875.1 Trichocoleus sp. ST-U2
CGCTTTTATAGGCTTTTCTAGTCATAGCCGCAGTTTTAGGCAACATCCACTTATGGTATTGGCGGCATTGCTATCCACTCCCTGTCTTCAGATTTACTTTATAAATCAGCTCTAAGTCCAGAAGCTGCTAGAACGAAAAAGAAAACTAAAAGTGTGCCTAGAGTGGTGCCCATATTTGGCAAAAGGAAATCGTTACTAAGCCCATTCTAGACTCGCTGACAGAGTTATAGCAGGATACCGATTACCAGCCGGATCTGGCAAACCAAAGCAGCAGTATGGATGCCACGCACAAAGTAATAAATTGCAAAACAATTATTTGAACTAACCACCGAATTGTTAAGATAATTTTCATAGCCTTCTCCTCACTTATATCTGACTGAAAAATTGCAGATGTCTCCAATATTAGCGATTGGTTAATCCGGTCTTGTGATGAAAGAGGTGCCTAAATGTGACAATCGCTGTCCAGGTTTGTGATAATCGTCACTTCCACCTCATCTTAGGCACTAAATTTGGCTGTATCGACAACTGGAATAACCAAAAACAGAATCATTGTGGCTTTCCCCTTCAGGCGAACAGCCCTTTTCGTACACTATTGGTGAATCATAACAATACTCTTTTTTAACACGATGCTGGAGGTTTCCCCTAACCCCCCAATCATCTCGGATTTATGAGGAATTCTAAGTATAATAAAGCCCGATGAACCGGATTCGTCTTGCCTGGTTGCAGCTAAAGTATTACCAATTCGTCAACTTTCCTAGTATAGATTGCGAGTTTTTCCAGAGAATTCCATACTTTTTTAAGAAATAGACTCATTTTACAGATCTATGCAATTAACATTCGCAATGAGAAAGCCTCCAGTCCGCCGCCACCGCTGGTTTGAAAGATTGATGGCAATCATTGCCACGATCAACTTTGTTTTAGTGTTGTTTGACCTCAGTTATATACCCTGGCGTGATTTCTACCTTCGGGAAATTCCCAGTCTGATTCAGGTGTACGATCCAATTAAAGGAATTGAACCGCATCGAGAAACACAGGCTTATCTCAATCGGGTGAACGAACTGGAACAGCAAGTGATGCAGACTGGGCTAGAGTCAGCAGAGGTAGAAAGCTTGGTACAGGACTTGCGTAGCCGCAGTAATGAAATGATTGAGGATAATCCATTTGCGCTGGCGAAGAAAAGCGGTGCTTTAGAAAAAATTAAGAATCAAGTGCGCGATCGCGTGGGTAAGGAATCTGCACATCAAGCCTTTAATGAATTTTGGAGTCAAGCTTATCTTTCCCAAGCCGGTTGGCAGCAAGAACTCAACTTCTTTAATACAGAAACTCGCCCCCTGATTCAGACTAACTACTATCGCAGTTTGGGAATCAATGGGAAATTTTTTGATGAATTTTGGTTGCTTGACTTACCGTTTACAATTTTATTCGCTCTCGAATTTTTGGTTCGCACTTTCTATATCAGACGCCAATATCCTAACTTTAGCTGGCTACAGGGAATGCTGCGGCGATGGTATGACCTGTTTTTGCTGCTACCCTTGTGGCGGTGGCTGCGAGTCATTCCGGTAATGGTTCGCCTCTATCAATCTGAATTACTAAATTTTGAGCCTGTACGGCAGCAAATTAACCATGATTTTGTAGCTAACTTCGCTGAAGAATTGACTGAAATTATGGGGATACAGGTAATTAACCAAATGCAAGGAGCGATTCAACGCGGCGATCTCGCACGCAGGCTGTTTCATCCGGGGAATAGCCGCCCCTATATTAATATCAATAACACTAATGAGGTGCAAGCGATCGCAACCCGCCTGATTAACCTCAGTGTCCATAATGTTCTCCCCAAAATTCAGCCTGATTTAGAAGCTTTAGTACATCACAGTCTAGAAAGTAGTCTCAATCAATTTCCGGTTTTTCAGCAATTCCAAAATATTCCGGGTTTGAGCCGTTTACCTAGCCAGATTAGTGAAAATCTCGCTAAAAATTTATCTCAAACTGCTTACAGCAACGCCCTGAAAGCAGTTGAAGATCCAGTCGGGACAGAATTAACGACTCGGTTAATTGATAACTTTGGAAAAGCTTTAGAGGTGGAATTACAGAAAAAAGACAACTTTAAGGAAATCGAATCTTTACTGGTAGATATGTTAGAAGAAATCAAAATTAACTACGTTAAAGGCATTGCCGAAGCCGGAATGGATAAAATCTTAGATGAAGTGGAACAATTGCACCAAATTGTTCGGCGATAGATTAAGAATTTACCAGTTTTTTTTCAAACTTAGCCTGGAATGAGCTAGGGATACGGTATTGCCGTGTCCCGGAGAGTGGCATCTACGCAACTCAGATGTTGCTATATTTCTTATCTTCTCTCCGGAAAACGAGGGAATAGAGAGATAAGGGAAGGGAGAAATCCTATTTGCGATGCTTAAAGAGAGGATAGAACCCCTTCTATGTAAATTTTTACAATTGAAATGCTCCCAAATAGTAGAACTTTGGCTGTCTTTGCTGTTACTCGAAAAAATATGCGCTAACACTATCTATATCCACTCGTGAAGTGCATCGCTTAAGCTTAATCTTCCAGTCATCTCAAAATTAGCGAGGCCGCTATGAAATCAATCGTGAGTAGTGTTAGCTTGTTGCTAGCAGTACTACACCTGGTGGGAATCAGCACAGAACGGGTACAGGCACAAGCAATCATTCCAGCACCCAATACTACTGCCACCGTATCTGGTGCGGAAGGGAAGATTCTTCTGGCACAAGCTGCTACCCCCACCAAATTAGACAATGCTTTCGACCGAGAAAATTTAACGGATATAGTGCCGCAAATTGAGCAAACGTGGGAAAAACAATATGAAGATTACTTTCGGCTCAATTTCTCCGACGAGTCAATTACAGCAAAGGATGTCGCCGATACTCTAGGCAAAATCGCGGTTCAAACGGGTCAAAAGCCTGCTCTAATTTATGTAGTGCCTAGAGCAAAACAACTAGAACTGGTGTTGATTACTCCGGGGAATCAACCGATTCACAAGCGCATCTCGGAAGCGAAGAGTGAAGTCCTGCTCAAAGAAGCGGCAAAGTTTAGAGAAAATATCGTAGATCCCAGACATCGGAATAGTACCCGCTACCTGCCAGCAGCGCAGCAGTTATATCAGTGGATCGTTGCGCCACTGGAGGCAGATTTAAAAACAAATAAGATAGACACGCTAATCTTTTGTGTGGGTGCTGGTTTGCGGACTATACCGCTGGCAGCATTCCATGATGGGCAAAAGTTTCTGGTGGAAAAGTATAGTATTGGGCGCATTCCTGCCTTCAAACTGACAGATACTCTCTATGTCTCTCTGAAGAATTCGCAAGTTCTAGCAATGGGTGCGTCAAAATTTAAGGAGCAAACTCCCTTGCCTGCGGTGCCAGTGGAGTTATCTGCGATCGCGCAAAAGCTATGGCAGGGTAAATTCTTCTTAAACCAACAATTCACCCTGGCGAATCTGCAATCGCAACGCGCCTCAGAACCTTATAAAATTATTCACTTGGCGACTCATGCTTTCTTCGAGCCGGGAGACCCGAGCAACTCCTACGTTCAGTTATGGGACGCGAAACTAACACTGGATAAGATGCGGCAATTACGGTGGAACTCTCCACCCGTGGAACTGTTAGTCCTGAGTGCTTGTAGAACTGCTCTCGGCGATAAACAAGCAGAATTAGGCTTTGCGGGGTTAGCCGTTAACTCTGGAGCGAAGTCTGCTGTCGCCAGTTTGTGGTCTGTTAGCGATGAAGGAACCTTAGCGCTGATGACAGAGTTTTATCGGCAACTGAAAGCTGCGCCGATTAAAGCAGAGGCGCTCAGGCAAGCTCAGATAGGGATGTTGCAAGGGAAAGTACGCTGGCAAGATGGTCAGTTGCACAGTTCTAGAGGGGAGATATCCCTGCCGCCAGAACTGGCAGGAATTCAGAACGTGAATCTATCGCATCCCTACTATTGGGCTGCCTTCACCTTAGTCGGCAGCCCCTGGTAATTTTTAATTGAATTAAAGAGGTCGATAGACGCGATAGTTGATTTCGGGGAAGATGTTGTCAATTTCCTCCACTTTTTCTAGCCAACCGCTGTCGATTTTGCCATCTTTGATTTCGTCGTAGAGTTTGTGGAAACGCATCAAGTGCGATCGCGTTCTTCTCACCGCATAAGGCACCATCGTTCCGGTTCGCATAATAAACGCCCAGTCAGAAGATTGTGCTAGCAGCACTTCCCGCGCCGCTTGATTAAGCGCTTTCCACTCCAGCTCATCCGCTGGTTCCCGCCGCGCCAGCTCGATCATCCGCTCTGCTGCCTTATGCAAGTGCGGGTAAATCCATGCGTTCGTTTCATTCAGCCAATACTCGTGGAAGCCTTTATAACCCCAACTCGACTGAGAAGGACGGCAGACTTGCTGCGTAGGATTCTCTTGTAAATAATCAGCCAAATGCGTCATCCGATACGTGCCTTGGTCATACCAAGACTTGCGGAACAGATAATCGATAAACCAAGGACCTTCGTACCACCAGTGACCAAACAATTCCGCATCGTAAGGCGAAACAATGATTGGCGGACGCTGCATAATGTGGTGCAAATGCTCAACTTGCCGCTCTCGGTTATAGGTAAAGTTAGCAGCGTGTTCAGCAGCCTTTTCCCGCGCCCAATAAGGGTCATAAAGTTGCTTATCGCCCAACCCTAAACCGCGCCCAGTAATCTTGTGATATTTGATGCCCGTATTCTTCCGCTGACCGTTGGGCATGATGTAGGGCTTAATGTATTCGTATTCCGCTTCCCAGCCCAAATCTTTGTAAAATTCCCGATATTCCGCCGCACCGGGATAGCCTACTTCCGAAGACCACACCTGTTGGGAAGACTCGTGATCTCGACCAAAGGCAGCAACTCCGGTTTCTGTAAAGATGGGTGCATAAGAGCCAAAGCGGGGACGGGGACGGGCGTAGAGAATACCATGTCCATCCGTCAGGAAGTAGCGCAATCCCGCATCAGCGAGCATCCGCTCTAACCCTTCATAATAGGCGCATTCCGGCAACCAAATCCCTTTAGGAGGACGCCCAAAGTTTTGCTCGTAGTGTTCTACTGCGACCTGAATTTGTGCCCAGACTGCCTGAGGATACATCTTCATCAGCGGCAGGTAGCCGTGCGTTGCGCCGCAGGTGATGATCTCCAGGTTATTACTATCTAAAAATTGCTTAAACGCCGTTACCAAGTCGCCGTCATAGCGTTCCCAGGTTTGACGAATCTCGCTAAATTCATGAACGTAATGTTCGGCAAGATAGCGAATATGACCGTTATTCGCATTATGCTCAACTTCTAGTTCAACGAGTTCTTCCAGTTTCGCTAAGTGGTCATCGTAGCGCTCTTGCAGTAGCGGATCGCGCAGCATCGACACCAAAGGCGGTGTCATGCTCATGGTGATCTTGAAGTCAATGCCGTCCCGCTTTAAGCCTTCAAATACGTGCAGCAGAGGAATGTAGGTTTCGGTGATGGCTTCAAACAGCCACTCTTCTTCCAGAACGTAGTCACTTTCAGGATGCCGCACGAAGGGCAGGTGGGCATGGAGAACAAGAGCAAGATAGCCGATGGGCATAGTAATTCTGGGGTCTTAGATGGACATGAAATTGAAGCAGGCTGGGCAAAATTGAATTTATTTTAAGATTTTACGGCGAAAGCGAGTCAGCATTCGGCGGGGATTCCCAATAAGTTCCGGTGGTGGTTCGCCTATCCTGGTAATTGACGATCGATTTGCCTGCTCTGTTTTGAAATCAGCGTAAAGTTCAACCTGTGCTAAAAAAAGTAACTTTGACACTTAGCCTGTTAACCGGCGCTCTTTGCGTTGGTGGCTCTTTTCAATCTACGTTCGCCACTCCCCTTATTGTTGCCCAAGAAGCACCTGTCCAAACACCCGCCCCAGAACCAAAAGTCGCTCCATCCGCACCAGCTTCAGAAGCCTCCCCGGCAGCCTCCCCAGCACCGACCACTCAACCAGCGTCGTCTGAGGTAAAGCTGACTTTAGAAGATTTGCCTGCTGGGTTTCAGGAACTCCCACCGGATGTAGCCGTTGAGATTGCCTCCAAATTGGATGTTCTCAGACAACAACTAACGCAAGCGAACA
Source organism: Trichocoleus sp. ST-U2 (assembly GCF_039961875.1). NCBI lineage: Bacteria > Bacillati > Cyanobacteriota > Cyanophyceae > Leptolyngbyales > Trichocoleusaceae > Trichocoleus > Trichocoleus sp. ST-U2. The sequence goes on from NZ_JAMPJY010000037.1 coordinate 6,129, forward strand.
TGAAGCCGGAGAACTTCTTTGCTTTCGTTAATCCGGAGAACTACCAAATCGTTTTGGGCTTCACTGGAAATATGCCAAATCAGCCCGAACAAGCTAATTTTGATGCGGGTCTGCAAGAAATGCAGAACCCTCAGAAGCAACAACAGATGTTGAGCCTACTGCGGGAGAGACTCAAAGCATACCAGGGACTAGAAGTTGTAGAATACAAACCCCTGCCGGAACTGAATAACTTGGGGAATGCTTCTAGTGGGATGACGCTGGCTCTGAAGATACAACAGCAACCTGTGCGGATGGATATCGCTGCTTTTCGCCGAAATTCGACAGGAGCGCTAACAGCGGTGATGTACGTCAATGGGAAAAAGCCTGCGGTGCAGGTAGGAGATGTGGTTCGCAAGCTAGATAGCCGGATTTTGCAGGTGTCTCCTGCTGCCAATCTGCCTCGCGCCCGCTAAAGATCGATAGAAAGCGCTAGCAATCTCTCTTATGCGATAGAAGGCGATAGAAGGCAATCGCGTTTCCCAACCAGATTTAAATCCCTTTCGGGGACTTAAATCTGGTTGAAAGTTCGCGGTTTTTCTTTCCCCCGATACAGGCGGAATCGAATTTGAGTGAGATATGCTCGCAGATAAACCCACCGGGCAATAGGAATTAAACGATGGATGACAAGCCGGGAATCGTGTCTGAAGAGACAGAAGCAAACTCCTCAACTTCTGTCTCAAAAACAGACCATGCGGAATCTTTAACGCAATCCACGGATGTCAAGAAGCCATCGTTCTTCGATTCAGTTGCGACTGCTGGGCAAGCAGTGGCGAAAACAGTAGCCGGAGTCGGCATGGCAGTTGGTAACACTGCCTTCCAGACAGGGAAAGCTGTGGCGACAACGACGACTGGGGTAGCCCAAGCGGCGGGAAAACAAGCGCAAAAATTGCTCGAACAAACCACACAAGGCGCAGGGCGTGCAGTGACTTTTGTGGGCGACAACTCATTTTTGCGGCACGTCACGAAGGCGTTACCCACGAATTGGTTGCTGGGAATTATCAATCAAGTTGATGTCGTAAAAGCTGAAGCGGATGTTCAAAAGCTACAGCAAAAGTATCCCGACGAAAAACCGAATCAGATTGCCCATCGTCTGATGATGGAGAAAGCGGTTTATGGAGGCGGGATGGGACTGGCGACTAGCTTGTTGCCGGGAGCAGCATTGGCGTTGCTGACGGTTGATTTGGCAGCAACGACGCTATTGCAGTCGGAGATGGTTTATCAGATTGCGGCGGCTTATGGATTAGATTTGAAAGATCCCGCGCGTAAGGGTGAAGTGCTGGGAATCTTTGGTTTGTCTTTGGGCGGTTCTCGTGCAATTAAGGCGGGTTTGGGTTTGTTAAAAGCGACGCCAGTAGCAGGTGCGGCAATCGGTGCTAGCGCGAATGCGACGATGATCTATGCGCTGGGGTATGCGGCTTGTCGCTTTTATGAGGCACAGATGCATTCTGAGGCATCGACGGAAAAGCTGGTAGAGTCTCAGGCAGCAAGTGAGAAGTATTTAGAAACTGCGATCGCGCAACAAGCGATTATGGATCGGATTCTGGTTCATATCATCGTGGCGAGTCATCCGGGCAAATCTTGGGAAGATATCTTACCGTCGTTACAAGCTGCCAAACTTAGCCCTGCTTCTCTAGAAGCGATCGCCAATAACATCAATCAACAACAGCCTTTAGATACGCTTCTAGATCAACTCAATCGGGACTATGCGTTGCCGCTGTTAGCTCAGTGCCATACAATCTCCCAACTAGATAGCGCAGTAACGCCAGCAGAATCCCAAGTCATTGAAAAAATTACCCAAAAATTTGATGTTGACGTAGAAGCAATTAAAAAAATTGCCAGTTCGATACAAGGCTGACAGACTCTACTAACGCTTGTGCGCGATCGCTCTAATCACTCCAGTCTGCTTCAAAAAGCGAAGATTGGGGAACGAATCTAGTGCGTTTTTGTCTTTTGAGTGTTAGTCAAGCTTTTGATCTGGGAATCCTAGGAGGGAGACGAACTAAATTTCTCTCCTGCGATCGCTGCTAGCCATGACGAAACAGTGGAATTTTCGACAACGAACCAGCGCCGGGGAAGAAGCACGCACTAGCGTTGCAGCTTTGATGAACAACAAAGTGTGCAACCAGGGGTACGACTTCTCTGCCCGGACTATATTCTGTAGCGCTACGTCAGCATCAATAAGTTTAAGTTTGATTGCCTCATCGCTTGCCTCTGAAAAACTCACCCCTCAGCTTCTTTCTCTTGTAATCAAAGCGGAGAATTACTTCTCTTTCCTAGCAGGATAAACGTTGCAGGAAACGTTTCCTGGTACAAGAGACGAGATTCATAAAAATTAGGAACTCCAAGTAACTAAATAGGCAGGTAAAAATAAATTTAAAAAATTAATTTTTAACTCAACTTAAGAATTGTTCGGTTGTTTGAATTTCTTGATGATTAGGTTTGTATACTTACTGATAACTCTTTCTGGTTATGACTGAACAAATCTCTCAAATAGCGGCGATGTTTGAACTTGGAGAATCAGAAAGTATTCTTGATAAACTCCCGCCCGAAGCCAAAAAATGGGCCGAAAGCTTGCCTTGGAGCCAGCGCCGTTATGTGCTGTCATTGTGTCATCTAATGTGTGCGGCTACTCCAGAAATGCAAGCCGAATTTCTGGATGATTATACGGCTACTGGCTTAGTTGCCAAAAGACTTCAAGACAAAAATACTCAGCAACGGGTCCAAGACTATTTAACACAATTTCACCTTAAGTTAGACTTAAATGAATCAGTTTTAAGAAGTTATATTAGACAGTTTTATATTCATTCAGCTCAAGATGTAAGTAGGCAGCCCGAATTGTACTTAGAATCAGCTCTGCGGCTAGTTCTAAGTTCAGAAGAACGCAACAACGTATTTAACTACATCTTGGGGTTTGAACTGATTAAAATGATGTTTAAAATGAGCTGGTTGCAGCATGAAAGACTATACCAGCTACAAATTAATCAAGAAGAGTTTTTAAATACTTATATAAAACCCATTCAACATGCTCATCGAATTAATGCAATCGTTGTTCCTAGTCCTAAAAGTCGATTTTTTGACAAACGTAATTATTTCGTACAAAAACCTGTAATTAGTGAGAAAAAGTTAATACAGCTAGTCATCGCTACTTTTAATACGGATTTAGTTACTCATTTTGGTTTTACAATTATTCGACATCTCAACTCTTTAGTTTTTGACTATGAATATATCTTTGAGGATGAACAAGAAGGTGTATTTAAATAATCCTAATTTGCTTTGGGCTTAAAACTTTATTAGGTTGATCGCGTTAGCCAAGCACAGGGTATGCAGTGCTATAGCCTGGGATGACTGAAACCTCCCTACTCCATAAAGTTGCAAAGGTAGAGGAGGCTTGCAAGTACGTTATTTTTGAGCGCAAAAAAAGACAGGCAAAATGCCTGTCTCATAATGATTCAGTACAACGCCAAACTTAGAAATTCATCTCAGCAGCTTGCACTCTTTCAACTTGCTTCTTCTTCAAGACTAGCAAGACTTGACACAACATGATTGCAGCAATAAATGCCATCAACCACTTGATCCGGGTGGGGCTTTGCAAAACGATTTCGGCGTCCATTTGACCAAATCCACCGACGTTCGGATTGGAGGTCAGCGCTTCGCCAGCTTTAACTTCCTGTCCTTCGGAGACAACTAGCTCTGGACCTGCGGGAATTGTATCAACAACTGCATTGCCTTCTGCTGGTTGAATGGTGACTTCAGAGCCACCTTCTTCAGCTTGGGTAATGGAAGTGATGCGACCCGCTACGGAAGCGCTATAGACGGAATTGTTGCTCTTTTCACCTGTGGGGTAAACCTGACCGCGACCCCGGTTGCCACCCACGTGAATCGCGTATTTACCGAAGAAAACTTTCTTATCGGTCTGTGGATTGGGAGACAGAACGGGGAAGATAATTTCCTGATATTGATCGCCTGGAATGGGACCAACGATGACAATATTTTCTTTGTCTTCGCTGTAGGGTTGGTAGTAGAGTTCCCCAATTTTTTCCTTCATTTCTTCAGGAATTCTATCTTCGGGGGCAATTTTGAAGCCTTCTGGCAACATTAACACGGCACCCACGTTCAAGGGACCTTTGCTACCATCCGCTTGCACTTGCTGCGTGTTGGTGTCGTAAGGAACTTTTACGACGGCTTCAAAGACGGTGTCTGGGAGAACCGATTGGGGAACTTCTATTTGTGTGGGTTTGGCACCGAGGTGACAGTTAGCACACACAATCCGCCCCGTTGCTTCGCGAGGGGTTTCAGGATAGGTTTGCTGCGCCCAGAAGGGATAGGCACTCGCTGAGTGGGGAAGGGCTAGATCGCTGGCGAGGAGTAGTGACACGGTGGCGATCGCAACCAGGACGGTTTTGCAAATCGCCTGTTTGCCTATTTTGGATATCGCCGATAAAGAAACTTTTCTCATCTCTCAAGAAGGGATTCTGGGTCGAATTTCAAACAATATCTATCAGTTCTTTGTCCTTAGGTTTCGTTCTTAGTTTTTTGTCCTTTTCATCCTTCGTTTTTGGTCGGTTACAAACAACCGATGACCCATGACGACTAACTGATGACTGATAACTAAGTACCGATGACTAATGACCTTATGTCCACCAAGGATTTTCGCCGGTACGGAAGTCGGTTTCCGTCCAAGGCGTTAATGTAACCTTGTCCTCCGCCACAGTAGCGTGAACCAGTGCCAGAGACAGCGGTGCGGGTCCCCGTACCACCTTGCCGGTGCTGTCATACTGGGAACCGTGGCAGGGACACATAAACTTGTTCTCACCAGAATTCCAAGGAACAACGCAACCCAAGTGGGTGCAGACGGCGTTTAAGCCGTAATTGTCAATGGTTTTCTCCTCGGTCACGACAATGTAGGTGGGGTCGCCTCTGAAGCCTTGAACCAAGGTGCGATCGCCTGGATTATGATTAGCTAAAAAATCACTCACAATGACATCGTTGCCGATGGCATCTTTGGCAGTTAGACCACCACCCGTTCCACCACTCGAAGGGGGGACAAAATACTTAATAACGGGATACAGTGCCCCCAGAGCTGTTCCTGTAATGGTCCCAAAAGTGAGCAAATTCATAAATTGACGACGCCCCATATCGGGAACGTCTGACGAGCTAGAAAGTTGAGCCATGAGTAACGTCTGAGTGTATAGCTATGTGAACAACCCTGGGCTAAGTCCCAGATTTTGTTAAAACTTGCCCAATAAATATATACCAAGCAAGTCGCAAGCCTGTTCGCCACAAACCCTTTTGTAGAAAGGTTTACAGCCTTGCTAAGGGTATTATTACATTCTTTTGCACCGTATCATTAATTTAAGAAGCGCTCCATTTATGACGAAATGTAAAGAAAAGTAATTGCGATAAAACTATGACAGGACAAGACCTTCGCCAACTCCTGATCGACAAGTGGGGACGCTCATACGATATCCAGATCAGGCGGACTCAGGGCAAAATTTTCCTCCAGGTAATGTGGAAATACTTAGAACAGGCGTCTTTTCCGCTGTCGGAGGCAGACTACATAGCGCACTTGGAGACTGTCGCCGAGTATCTTCATGCTTGGGGTGGAGCTGACCAAGTACAACATTATATTGAACAAACGCGCGATCGCCCTCGACTCGGTAAAGCAGTCAGCATCCCCCTAGACCTGGGCGAGCGAGCCTCGGAGTGGATGCTCGAACAGTTTTAGGAGCCGTGCGTGCGATTCTCACTCAATAGAACGACAGCTTCCTGTTGGCACTATTGTCGCATTCACTGCATACCTAAACTATCTTTTGATTCGCAATAGCGACACCTGTTGTCAAGTGCTTAGTCAATTATTTTTTAAAAGATTTTGATGTATGAGGGTTTTTGGGTTGGGAAGCTCCTACTTCTCAAATCAACGTTGACGAACTCATTGCAGAATGGGTAAATTTCTGAATGGAAATTTACCGCAGCACCACAATTACCAACGGGAAAGTTGTAAGGCGAACCCTCTTGCAAGCTCGCTTCAGCCAAGACAAGGGAAAGCCAAGGGTTTCAATTCGCCCTCGGCTTTGTAAGGTATTTTCATCTGAAAATGTTTCTGAAGACAAGATTGAAAATGTTCAGCTCAGCCATTTCACCCTTGAGGTTCGTCGAGTGCAGCTATTCAGGGCGATTCCCAATACAGCAGCACTCCAGAGAGCCGAAGATGAGGCAGTTCAAAAATTAACTCGTCCAGGTTGCATCGTATTTTGCCGATCTCAGCGCCCTACGAGCTTAACCAAGCCAATCCCGCTGTAGTAGAGTCCCAAGACGGCACCCGCGAGGAGGCTTTGGGTGAGGGGGTCGGTGGAAGGCGTCAGGATGGCACCCAAAATTGCTGCTCCCAGGATCACAAACCGCCAGCCAGATAGCATTTGCCCAGAAGAGACAATTCCCAAAAAGCCGAGTAGCAGCTGAACGATCGGAATTTGAAATGCCAATCCGGTGCTAAACATCAGCAACAACACGAATTCAAAATATCGGTCAATTGACCACAGCTGCTCGACGACATCTGCCCCGTAACTGATGAAGAAATTCAGAGCGGCTGGAATTAATGCTACATAGGCAAATGCCAGTCCCCCCACAAACAAGACACCCGACCCTAAAACAACGGGTCCCACTAAGCGGCGTTCGCGGCGAGTGAGTCCTGGGAGAACAAACAGGATGAGCTGGTACAGGATAAAGGGGCTGGCTACGAGCAAGCCACTGTAACCAGCAACTTTAATGGAGACAAAGAAGTATTCTCCCGGTGCCAGCTGGAGGAACTTGACGCCCTGCGCCGGTACTTCCAGCAGTTGGACAATTGGCTTGACAAAAAGGAAGCAGCCAATAACACCTAAGGCAACTGCAATCAGCGCATAGAAAATCCGCCGCCGCAACTCCTCCAGATGGTCGAATAGAGACATCTCGATCTCAGCGGGCAGCTCATCAAGGTATTCATCTTCTAGATTGCGGTTCGCTGATTCCGGCTCCAGGCCTGGATTTAGCTGGGATGCGGTATCGACTTCTGAAGGAAGCGTCATCGGTCAAGTTTGATTTGAAGATTTCTTGACTATTGTATCCGGGTCATCCGTACCGTGCGATCGCGCATGGCTCACCGACCCTTAAAAATTGAACAAAGCACAGAAATGGAAATCAACGCCACTCTTAAAAGCTGGTAATGGGGAATCGGTCATCGAAAATGGGTTTTTACCAATTTCCAATTCCCAATTCCCGATTCCCTAAAGAGCGATCTTTAATCGCGCCTAAGTGCAAATTCCAATTTTTAATTTTTGAATGCGGTTGGCTGACCTTCGGAGTATTTTGCTACCTGTTGGGAGATTTTCGGATTGTACAGGCGTAAGTAATTCCAGTAGTTGCCAAACACATTTTTGACATAACCCTGCGTTTCATCAAAGGGAATGGCTTCGACGAATTCATCTGGATCGCTGACTTTTTTGCCTTGGAGCCACTTTGACAGATTACCAGAACCGGCATTGTAACTTGCGATCGCTAACATGGAGTTATTTTTGTAGCGATCGTGAATTTCATCCAGATACCAGGTGCCTAATTTAACGTTGTCGTTAGGATTTTCCAGGCTATATTTCTTGAGGCCAATGTTTTCGGCAACCCATTTACTGGTTTCCGGCATCACCTGCATTAAGCCAACCGCACCGGCAGTGGAACGGATTTTTGGCTCAAAGCGGGATTCCTGTCGGATGACAGAGATCACGAGCAAGGGATTGAGTTGACGTTGTTGAGACCAGTTTTCAATTGCTTCGACATAGAGAGTCGGATACAAAGCCTGCCAGTAAGCAATTTGTTGTGTTAGAGCTTTGTACTGTGCTTGCTCCTCCGGGTTCTCACGGTCTTCTAAGCTGGAGATTTTAGCAATTCCTTGCAAGTGGTCTCCCATATTGAGCCGAAGCAAACCATCGGTAAATTGTTCTGCCACCGTTGGGTTGACCCGGTTTTCAAACTCCGCTTGCCAGAGCCTCCAGGCATCTTTGCCTTGACCCATTTGGTAAAGTTCTTGTAAAGCAGCAGAACCCACGGGCAATGACGGTCGCTTGGCAGGCCATTCTACTTTCGGATCTCGCTGACGCACGCTGTTAAAGTCTCCCACATCCCAGCCCAGCATGACGGCAGACCGCCAAGCATAGTAAGACTGGGGATACTTCGCCACGACGTTCTCAAAAGCAGCTTTCGCCTCCTGCTTGCGTCCCAGCTTGTTTGACCATTTACCCACCCAAAAAGCCGCCCGACGAGCTAATTCGCTATCAGGATTCTGAGTGGCGATCGGCTTGGCGATTTGCAGCGCCTCTTGGTAATTTCCACCACGCGCCTTCGATTGAGCCAATTTCCACCGATATTCTGCCGCGGCATCGGTATTGCCATATTTGGTGAGTAATGATTGACGCGCAGCAGCTGCGGATTCGGAACTTTTGAGACTATCGAGAATTTTCGCTTCTAATAGGATGGCTTCGCCAGCTCGGTCGGGGAATTGACTGATAACTTGGTCGAGATAAGGAACCGCCTCGATAGCGGGACCGATTTTGGCGATCTGGATGAGCGCGGTTGCACTTTCGTCAGCATTTGGGAAGTCTTGCACCACCTCTTTATAAGCGCGGAGGGCTTTAACTTTCTTCTCGGCGAGATCGAGTCCCCTAGCGACCCGGTAGGCGTTGTGGGGGGTGCGGGGGGCTTTGGCATAAGCGGTACTGGCTTGACCGTATTTCCGGTTTCCCCAGTAGCCTAAAGCGATCGCTTCCCATACTTCTGGCTTGAGTTGCTCTGCTGGCAAACCTATCAACTTATCTAGCACTGAAGTAATTCCTGGAGTGTCAAAGGCATACTTTGCCAGCGACACCATCAATTTTGCTTGGTTGGGATTGTCTTTGAGTAAGGCGTGGGCGATTTCCAGACTACGGGGATGACTGGGAAATTTCTCAACGGCTTCTTCCCAATATTTCGGTTCCGTCTTCCCCAACACATATAAAGCTTCGACTGACACGGGATCTTGAGAATGGTATTTTAACAAACCTTCCCAAGCTGCCTTGGCTTTTCGGGTGTTGCCGGTGAGTTCGTAAGCTTGCGCTCTCCGAAGAGCAATGTGTCCGTCTAGGACGCGATATTCAAACTCTAATCCTTTTAACCATTCCAGTGCTTTTTCTCCCTGTTTGGAGGCAATCAGATCGCTTGCTAGGAGATAACGGGCGCGGCTGCGGTCGAGGGATCTTGGCCCTGTGGCGATCGCTTCTAGTTGTGATGCCCGCTTTTGTGGGGGTAGCGAGATTAAAGACACAATCGCAGAGTTGTCGATCTGATTTCCCGACATCAAGAAACTGCCGTACCCATGCATCGGCACCCAGCCAACTACTTTTTCCAGCCAGACGCCATACTTAGTTGGCAAAAAGGTGGCTCCCAAAAGGATTGCGCTTAGTCCCACACCCGCAGCGATCGCGACTTTGTTTCTCCGTCTAGATTGATAGGGGCGAGAAAAACTAAACTGTGACTTTCTCCGAGCAAAAATCGAGCGTGACTTCCTCATGTAACCTCCTGGCGGCGGACATTGCTCTCTCCATCTGGCATTTCAGTAACGTCGATTTCGTTATTTGCTTTTTCCAGATGGAAGACCAAACTGGTCGTATTATTGACAAGCCATCCTTCTAATAACTGGCGGCTCGTTGACTCTTTATCGCTAATAGGTAAAAATCCTTTAGAGAAAAAAGAATGGAAGGAAAGCGTGACTGACACGCCGCGTTTGCACTTGAGGGAGATCCCCTGGCATTTGGATGATTTAAGGAAGCGATGGAATTGACCAGCATTCTAAATTTGAGCGATGAGAAGATCGCGAGTATTTTGCAGCCCCTGATTTGAGAGCCTAATTTTAAAGTTGGTAGCCGTGCCATCATACGCTTGGGTTCCGGTAGCCTGATTCGCGGTCATCATGCTTATGGAACTAAACAATAAACGTTGAAATTAGACAGCTCTTACAAAGCAGCCGCGGCTTGTGCCCGATTAATGAATGAAGCACAAGCGCAAAACTCTTTGAATTCGCTGGTTATTGGGTGATACAAGCTCCCGCGCTGACTGCTTTACTCAGCAGCCATTGACATGGAACTCTATCTAAACCAGGATAATCGATTTAAGCGAACAGCCGAAGATTAGTGATCCCCGTCAGTGGGCGCGAGGAAATTTTAGGCAGCAAGCGATCGCTTCTATGAGAACAACGGTGTTCAAAATTGATTAACACAAATTCATGAAAAATTTATATTATCCCCTCACATCTGGGAGAAAATCCCCCAACAGAGAGTAGACACGCGGATGTTTCAGCAATCACTGGATAGCCGCAGATATTACCTGCTAGAAGCTGCCCAGAAATGCTTAAAAATTCTTCAAGTTTTCAGGATATATGAAACTTCTTGCAAAAATGACAAAGCCAGACGAGAGCAGGCTAAATAAAATTGTGCTTTTACACGATTTAAAAGATTTTTGCAAGAAGTCTTTGATTAATTTTTGAGTGCAGTTGGCTGACCATCCGAATATTTGGCGACCAACTGGGCAACCTGTGGATTGTACAATCTAAGGTAATTCCAGTAGTTCCCAAACACCTGTCTGACGTAGCCTTTAGTTTCCTCAAAGGGAATTTCTTCGACAAATTCATCAGGATCGATAGATGGCCCTTTCTCTTTTAGCCATTTCGATACATTACCGGGACCCGCATTGTAACTGGCAACCGCTAACAAGGAATTATTGTTGTATTCCTTGTGGGTAAAATCTAAAAACCAGGTACCCAGCTTCACGTTATCGTTGGGATTTTCGGTGTTAAATTGCTTGACGCCAATTTTATCCGCCACCCATTTGCCGGTTCCGGGCATGACCTGCATTAAGCCAACTGCACCCGCAACCGAACGAATTTTTGGCTCAAATCGGGACTCTTGCCGAATCAGGGCGGTGACAAGCAGGGGATTGAGCTGGCGCTGTTGCGACCAGTTTTCGATAATTTCCAAGAACGGGAACGGATACAAGGTGTGCCAGTAAACTGGTTGTTTGCGGATTGCTTTGTATTCAGCTTGCTCTTCGGGTGTTTCTCGGTCTTCTAGAGTCGAGACCAGGTTCATTCCTTTCAGGTGGTTGCCCAATCCCACCTGCATGATGCCGTTAGTAAATTGTTCGGCAACGGTTGGCTGCATCCGGTTCTGAAATTCTGCCTGCCAGAGCGTCCAAGCATCCCATTTTTGACCGAGCTGGTACAATTCCTTCAACGTTTCAGACCCAGAGGGTAAGATGGGATGCTCGTCAGGTCGCACCACCTGCGGGGACAATTGACGCACGGTGGTAAAGTCACCAACGTCCCAGCCCAACAAGACGGCAGATCGCCACGCATAGTAAGACTGGGGGTATTTTGCCAGGACGTGTTCGTAAGCGGCTTTTGCATCCTGCTGACGCCCTAGTTTGGCGGCCCATTTGCCGACCCAAAAGCCAGCTCTGGGAGCCAATATATGATTGGGGTTTTGGTTGGCGATTGGTTGCGCCCATTGCCAAGCCCCTAAGAAATCCCCTAGAGTCGCCTTGGCTTGGGCGACTTTCCAGCGGTATTCTGCCGCGACATCGGAACTGCCATGTTTAGTCAGGAGCAATTGACGAGCTTCTGCGGCTGATTTGTCGCTGTTGAGACGATCGAGGATTTCGGCTTTGGCGAGGAGTGCCTCACCGGCTTCGTCGGGAAATTTGCGGATGACGATGTCGAGATAGGCGATCGCTTCCGGTGGCTGGGATGATAAAGAAGCCAGACGCCTCAAAGCGAGTCCGGTTTCTTTGGCATCGGGAAATTGCTGAATCATCTGTTGATAAGCAATTTTCGCTTCGGTTCGTTTCTCGCCCAGATGGAGTCCGCGCCCAATGCGGTAGGCGTGGAGGGAGGTGCGGGGGGCTTTGGCGTAGGCTTGTCCGGCTTTGCGGTACTGACCGTTTTCCCAATAGCTATAAGCGATCGCTTGCCAATCTTCTGGCTTGAGTAGCCCTGTACCTTGCTGTTTGAGCGCCGCTTCCTGCAAAGTCACCAGCCGATCCAGAATCGGGAGAATGCCGGGGTCGCCTGGAGCATTTTTGGCTAAATGTAAGAGTAATCTGGGTTGATTGGGATTCTTACTCAGGGAAGAACGCACAATTTCCAGGGTGCGCGGATGGCTTTTGAACTGAGCGATCGCTTGTTCTCGATACTTCGGATTCGTTTGCCCCAACACAAACAACGCTTCTGCGGCGACCGGATTATCGGGATAACTTTCGAGTAAATTCTGCCAAGCTGCGGTAGCTTTTGCTTTGTCCCCGGCAAGTTGGTAAGCTTGGGCGCGTTTCAGGGCGATGTAAGGGGCAAGAACCGGATAGTCTGCCTCCAATCCTTCCAAAGACGCGATCGCTTTTTTAGGCTGCTGTTGTTGGAGCGAATCGTTCGCCAACAGATAGCGGGCGCGATTGCGTTCTGGGGATGGGGTGCCATTGGCGATCGCTTCGAGTTGTGCGCCCCGCTGTGCCGCCGGTAGTGACGCCAATGGCAAAACATTCTTGGATTGGCTCCCCGGATTCAAAAGGGTTTTATCGGGGGACTGACCGTTCGGGGTTAATTTCTCCAGCCAACTGGTTAATTGCGGGACTGACAGCGTTGCTCCAGCGACTAGCGCTAGTAGTCCGGCTCCAACACTTAGCAAAATTTTATTTTTCTGTGCAAGCTTTAGCATCGATCCTTATCCTTACCAACCCAAAAAGGGCAACAACCTTGTATTCCGTTAGTACCGTCTACAGAGAATCCAACGCAGCTCCATCGGAGGGGTTTCTTGGATGGGAAACACGTCACGTCCGCTCGTCCAGGATACAAACCAATTAGTTGGGGGCCATGCCTCTTGCGGAAGGTGAGCGCGCTCATAATCAAGCACAGACTCATCTGACAGCATTTCCAGAGGTAAGTCCTCCATCGCTCGCTTCAGCTCCGATCGCGTCATGATATACGATGCCGCTACCTGTGACATTTCCCGCACCCGATCGTTTGGCTCATATCCATCCACAGCTAAGAAGAGGTTGAACAGCAACAGACCGCTACCTTGGATAACATCGCACATTTTCGCCAAGAGTAAGCGGACTTGATCGTTATCCCGGAAGTGAGACACCACTTCCGCCACAATTGCAAATTTGTAATAAGCGGGTCGCATTCTCACCAGGGGGTCGAGGATATCACCCTGGATGACTCGAATCGGTAAATTTTCCGCCACTGCCGCATTTAACACTTGTTCCGCCAAACCAGGAGTCAATTCTAAAGCATCAACCGGATGGCCTTTTCGCGCCAAGGGAAGGCTATTGCGACCTGTTCCTGCTCCCACATCAAGAATTGGGTTCCGAGCCGGATCTCTAAATTGGGCAGCCGTTGCCATGACTTTCGCGTCTGGGTGACTACCAAATAGGGGCGGCTCTCGGTTCTGAATCCACTGCTGGTACTCCTGGGCAACCGATAAAATCCTGGTTGAGACGTTACAGGTGAGGCTATTTAAGGAAGTAGGATCGGGTTGGTACTGAATGACTAATCGAGCATGAGGAGAAGCCAGAAAACCTTCTTGAATATTAGATGCAATCAAATCGCGCAATTTTTGCAGTTCTTCAGGAGAGAGTTGGCGACCAATCGCCTCAAACAGCCGCACTAGCCGATTGAGTGCATAATCTAGCATTGATGGCACGCAGGGCATCGTCAGTTCACCGCGGGCAGAGGAATGATGATTAAACTGTCTCTGGAGATCTTGCTGTAGCACGCTCGGATCGGGGCGGGCTACCGACTGGTTGCTAGGAACTGGCGCATTGGATGGCGACGAAAGAGGTTGGGGTTCTCCCCTAGCTTTTGAAACCATCAATCCGCTCCTAAGTCCAATCGGAAAAACTGTATTCCTATAAAGTGTATCTACAGGGGACAAGTTACGCGGGTGGGCAGACGAGTCTTGTTGATGATTTTTAAGCAATACTGTTACAGGTAGTGCTTTAAGGTAAGAGCCGGGGATGGATATTCGAGCGATTGATACGCCGCGTTTGGACTGGGCTGGGGACGCTCTCGCCCTTGGTTTTTTTGAGGATGCGGTAGAGGTGACAGACGATTTAGCGGTGCTGGATGAGAAGTTTGCCGGTACGCTGAACGAACTGATTGCAGAAACAGAATTTAAGGGAAAAGAAGGGAGTAGTGCCGTCACCCGCGTGGGTGCGGGTAGCCCGGTTCGGAAAATTATTCTGGTAGGACTGGGGAAAGCAGAGGCTTTTCAACCGGATACTCTGCGGCGACTTGGTGCGGCGATCGCGCGGTTAGCGAAGAAGGAAAAGAGTAAAATCCTGGGGATTAGCCTGCCGGTGTGGAATCAGGCACCCGATGCAACGGCTGGCGCGATCGCTGAAGGGATACTGCTAGCTCTTCATCAGGATAATCGCTTTAAGTCAGAACCGGAGGATAAGGAGCCGCAGCTAGAGCGGGTGGATTTACTCGGATTGGCAGGTCAGGAAGAAGCCATTAATCGCGCTCAATTCCTATCTTCGGGGGTGATTCTGGCGCGGGAACTGGTTGCTGCACCGCCGAATGAATGCACTCCCATAACGATGGCTCAAACCGCACAAGCGATCGCGTCTAACCACAACCTCCAGTTGGAAATTCTGGAACAAGAAGAGTGCGAAAAATTGGGCATGGGGGCGTTCCTCGGTGTTGCCAAAGCTTCCGATATGCCCCCTAAATTCATCCATCTCACTTACAAGCCAGAAGGAACACCCCGCCGGAAAGTGGCTATCATCGGCAAGGGTCTCACTTTCGATTCGGGTGGTCTAAACATTAAGGGCGCGGGTAGTGGCATCGAAACCATGAAAATGGACATGGGAGGTGCTGCGGCTACCCTCGGCGCGGCGAAGGCGATTGGTCAACTCAAACCAGATGTTGAAGTTCACTTTATCTCAGCCGTCACTGAGAATATGATCAGCGGTCACGCCATGCACCCAGGCGACATCCTCAAGGCATCCAATGGCAAAACGATTGAAGTGAACAACACGGATGCGGAAGGTCGATTGACTTTAGCCGATGCGCTGGTATTTGCGGAAAAGCTCGGCGTTGATGCCATTGTCGATTTAGCCACCCTGACGGGTGCTTGCGTCATTGCCCTAGGCGATGATATTGCTGGGTTGTTTACCCCCGATGACACAGTTGCTCAAGAGTTGCTGCAAGCATCGGAAAAGGCAGGGGAAAAGCTGTGGCGGATGCCGATGGAAGAGAAATACTTTGAAGGCATCAAGTCTCCGATTGCCGATCTGAAAAATACCGGCCCTCGTCCGGGTGGTTCGATTACGGCTGCCCTCTTTTTGAAGCAGTTCGTCCAAGAGACACCTTGGGCGCACCTTGACATCGCCGGTCCCGTCTGGGCAGATAAAGAGAACGGTGTCAACAATTCCGGTGCTACGGGTTACGGTGTCCGCACCCTCGTCAACTGGGTCCTGAGCCACTGATATCTCCGAGACATCCCGATTATCCAGGGATTGGTAATCGGGAATGGTGAGTTGTCGTAGGGACACGGCATTGCCTGTGTCCCTACGACAACTCCATCACTCATTCGTTCCCGTCTTTTGTTTTTTGCTTTTCACCCTCAACAGCTTGTTGAACAGCAGGGCTATCGAGAATCTCTTTTGCCATATTCATAAATTTCAGGCTGTCTGGATGAACGGTGCGCTTGAGCTGCGGCACTGGTTCTGGCTGTGACTGAGATTGTTCCGGTGTAAATTTGCGGTTTTCTGAATTCATCAAATACTTGCGCGACCTACACCCCAGTTTGTTCGGGATTGAGAACTGAGCCAAGCAAGAGAATGCTCAATACTCAGCACATTTTGAGGGGAGAAGCCGCACCCTCCAACTCAAAGACATTAAAGATTTACTTTTCCAAATATTTTAACGGAACGAGCCTAATTAGGTCGTGTCTCCCGCCAGGGTGAAGTAGACGGCTTGCCGTGTCCCACGTCCAGGGATTCGCTAATTTCTGCTGTACCCTTGGAGTCGGTCACTGCTGAACCCGGACTCACTGCCAGAGGATGCCTGCGGGCTACCCCCAACACCACGAGAATTTAGGCAATTTATCTGCTCGCTCGCCACGGTGAAGTATATGGGTATACCCAAAGGCTCGATTGCCGAATCCCATTTATGTCTTATTACAGATGATATTACGTGCGCATCTCTTTAAGATATGGACTGACGATAAAAGTCGTTTTTGGCGAGCCTTTTAATCTAACTTTATCTAAACTTCACAAGAGTCCCCACAAAACCCGGAAATTTAAAGCTTGAGTAAAGATACTTAACCCATGTGTAGATGAGTTCGTAAGTATTGGGTAAAATCTTATGAAGCTTTAAGAAAGTTTTCCGTAAAAACCCCGATCCAATGGTGTAGATTTAACCAAGATAACTGAGGTTGACTGCAACGAGAGAGCGATCGCTTAACCCAGCAACCGCTCCGCTGTCAGTCTACTTAAGTATTATCGCGGGGAAGATTTAGTAGGCCTCCTACAAAGCTTGACGTACCCCACGCCATTCAGGGGACAGTGCAAGAGCAGTAGGTACTACTAATCTGCATCGTTTTGAAGTTGGTGTTCTCACCCAAGCTCTACTAACACAACATCGGCATCTATCTACTCAAAAAACCGGTCAAAACTTATGGTTGACGTTACAGTAGCCATTCCCACCTTTAATAGTGAAAAGCGTTTACCCGAAGTTCTCGATCGACTCAGAGAGCAGATCAACACCGAACACTTTTCGTGGGAAATTATTGTTGTTGATAACAACAGCACCGACAAAACCGCAAAAATTGTTCAAGAATATCAAGCCAACTGGTCAGAAGTTGCTCCGCTACACTACACGTTGGAAGTTGAGCAAGGAGCTGCATTTGCTCGCCAACGGGCTGTTGAAGAAGCCAGAGGCACTTTAATTGGCTTTTTAGATGATGACAATCTGCCTGACTCTAACTGGGTTGCTGCTGCTTATGCCTTCGGTCAAGCGCATCCAGAAGCGGGTGCCTACGGTAGCCAAATCCAAGGAAATTTTGAAATCGAGCCACCTGAAAATTTTAAAAAAATCGCTTGTTTCTTGGCATTAGTGGATCGAGGTGCGGAAGCCAGCCTTTACGAACCACGCAAGAAGATCCTGCCTCCAGGGGCAGGATTAGTGGTTCGCAAGCAAGCTTGGCTTGCGAACGTGCCTAAGCGCCTCGTCCTCAATCACAAGGGGAGAGAAGCTAAGTTAGCCAGCGAAGATTTGGAAGCCACATTGCATATTCAGCGCGCGGGTTGGGAAATCTGGTACAATCCCGAAATGCGTGTTTACCATCAAATTCCCCGCTGGCGATTGGAAAAAGATTACCTAATTTCTCTCATCCGTTGCGTGGGTTTAAGTCGGTATCACATACGGATGCTCGGTCTGAAGAACTGGCAAAGACCTGTAGCTTTTCCAGCTTACCTGCTCAACGATCTCCGCAGACTAATGCTCCATCTGATTAAATATCGAGGAGATCAAAGAGATTTGATTGCGGCTTGCGAGCGGGAACTACTGTTATCTAGCTTGATTAGTCCCTTTTTCCTTTTCAAAAATAAATACTTAGAACTTGGACAAGCTAAAATATTTGGCTTGAGAGAAGACATTAATTCTTTACCGGGACTGGTAGATCGCAAAGTATCTACTGCCCCATAAGAAAGGTTGGTTAAATTTAAAATTGGACTGGAGACAACAATTAGCCGTGGGGGTTGACGCTAGCTCAATCCACGGCTACTCTGAAGGCAACTTCTGAACCCCAATCAGGGCTGGGCTTGTAGATATGTCTAAGGTAGACTTTACTGTAGCAATTCGCACTTACAACGGGGAAAAGCTTCTACCAGCCGTTTTGGAGCGATTGCGATCGCAGGTAGGCACCGAGCAGATTTCTTGGGAAATTGTTGTCGTCGATAACAATAGTACTGACAACACCGCCAAAATCATTCAAGAATATCAATCTAACTGGCCTCAAGCATATCCGCTCATGTATTACTTTGAGCCACAGCAAGGCGCAGTGTTTGCAAGACTACGCGCCATTAAGGAAGCAAGAGGTACTTTTATTGGTTTTTTGGATGATGATAATTTTCCGAACCCAAATTGGGTAGCAGCAGCCTACTCCTTCGGGAAATCTCATCCAAAAGCGGGTGCTTTTGGAGGCCAGATAAAAGGGGAATTTGAAGTTTATCCGCCAGAAAACTTTGAAAGAATTCAATCTTTTTTGGCACTGAAAGAAAGAGGTTCAAAACCTAATCTATACGACCCGGAGAATTTAAGCCTTCCTCCAGGAGCCGGATTAGTTGTCCAAAAGCAAGTGTGGCTAGACAACGTTCCCGCTCAACTTGTTCTTCAGGGACCAGTTGGGTCATCCTTGGCAGCCAAAGGAGAAGATTTTGAAGCGCTACTCTACATCGGACGCGCTGGTTGGGAAATTTGGTACAACCCCGAAATGTGTATTTATCATCAAATTCCCAAGTGGCGGCTAGAGAAAGATTACTTAATCACCCTGATTCGGGGGGTAGGCTTAAGTATTTGTCAGCTACGCATGATTAATGCTAATAATTGGCAAAAGCCAATTATTATTACCAGAATCCTTTTAGGAAACCTGCGTAGAGCCATTCTTCAACTAATTAAATATAGAGGTAAGTTGAAAACTGACCTGGTTGCTGCTTGCGAAATGGAATTCTTCTTAAGCAGTTTAGTGAGTCCATTTTATTTTTTGAAAAAAAGTATGCAAATGAAATTTCTAACAGGGAAAAATTAGTAAAAATACAAGAATTACAACTAAGTAGTTCGAGGAATTTTGTTAATTGATTTTATTAAGCTCATAACCGTTGACTTTTAATAAGGTTCAATTAATCAAACGAACGTCTATTGAACTAAACTTGACATAGACGTGCTAAGTTTCGCCTGGTTGAACTGGATTTTTTAAAGGGTAGCTGCATCAACCATGTCAATTTTCAAGAAAAAAATCAAGGTTTTGCTCTATGGAAATGTACATGGAGCTTATCGTTGCGAAAATTTGATCAAGTTTTTGTTGGATTCTGGATACTATGTTTCCTTCGTCTATCCAGACTTTTACCTCCGAGGAAGAGGAAGACAAACCTTTTTTGCTCAGTTTATCCGCAAAGTTTTCTCTAAATTTTATCTCATAGAGCTTTTTGTAAAAGCAGCTTTGACAGACGTAATCTACGTATTGCCAATGAGCGCTAATTTTATTCAAAGTGCTTTGTGGGTGTCAAAAATATTTAAAAATAAAGTCGTCATAGAACCATATATATCGATGTATGACACTTATGTAAGAAATAAAGATGACATCCAAGAAGGAAGTAAAGCAGCCAAAGAAATATTGAAAAAAGATATCCTAGCGTTTACAAAAACAGATTATATCATTCACCTGTCCGCTTATGAACTTGCTTACTGGGCAAAAGTTTTAGACGTTGAACTCGCTCAAAATAAAGTTTTTATTGCTCCTTTATTTACCGAATCTAGACTAAGCCTTAAAAGACAATTTATGGGGGATGGTATCCTAAATATCTGCTGGTGGGGAACAATTCTTCCTCTACACGGAGTAGATAATATATTACAAGCTATGAAAATTCTAAAGGAAAAAGAGATACCGTTTACTTGCAATTTATTTGGTGCTTATGGATCTGGATATGCAGAACGGTTTCATGCCTACGAAAAGAAAATCAAGGAAGAGGAACTAAGCGATCGCGTTTTTCTTAGAAAAGATTTAAAGTTTTCTGATGGCTCTCTACCTAAATATTTAGTAGAAAATTGCGACCTAGCCTTAGGTGTATTTGGTAATAACGAAAGGGCGCGTAATAGTGCAACCCCCAATAAATTAGTCGAATCCCTTGCAATGGGAATACCAACCTTGAATATGAACTTTCCTGGTTTAAAAGAATTCTTCGACCCAGAAGTAGACTTTTGGACTTGCGAACCGACAGGTGAATCAATCGCTCAAACAATTCTTACGATCGTCAATGGTACAGCCCCTCCTGTGGACTGGGAACAGACTCGCCTGAAAGCGTTGAATACTTTTAGCCTAACTCGATATCAGGAGGTTGTGACTAAAGTCTTAGATAAAGTTGAAGATGACTTGCAAAGAGAATAGGTGTCAAATATATTAAGTAGCCAGTACATAAAATTACTTAATATAGATACGGGTGCGAAGCGGAAGATTGATTTATGAAGTTAAGTATTATTATTCCCTGTTTTAATGCAGCAGATACCCTTGCGATTCAACTTGAAGCATTGGCAAACCAAGACTACTTTGACTCATGGGAATTAATTATCTCCGATAACGGCTCCACTGACGATTCACTAGCAATTGTGGAACAATATAAAGAACGGTTACCCAATCTCCGCATCGTTGATTCATCTAAACAGCAAGGGCGTTCCTTTGCACGTAATACGGCTGCAAAAGCGGCGACTGGCGACGCACTGGTGTTCTGCGATGCTGACGACGAAGTGGCTCCTGGATGGGTTGCTGCTATGGGGGACGCGCTCTCGAAGTATGAATTCGTAGCAGGTCGCCTTGAATATCAAAAGCTTAACGATCCTTGGGTACAAAAAGTTTATACACTTAAGCAGCGAAATGAGCTTCTTGAATACAAATATCCTCCTTATCTGCCCTTTGCAGGTAGCTGCAATCTTGGTGTTAAACGCTCTCTGCATGAATCTATCGGCGGTTTTGATGAAAACATGATCCGACTGCAAGATGTAGACTATTGTTGGCGGCTCCAACTTGCCGGGATAAAACTTCACTTTGTAAAAGACGCAGTCGTTCATTACCGGCTCCGCAGCACTCTGAACGGTATGTACAAGCAGGCACGCCTGTGGGGAGAGTATGATGTTTTTCTATATAAAAAGTATCAACCCTTGGGTATGCCCCAGCTTTCATGGAAGACCAGTGGAAAAGCTTGGTTGCACTTGTTAAAGCGCCTTCCAAAAGAGGTATTCATTAAGGAAACCCGTAGTAAATGGGTAAAAGATTTGGCTTGGCGCATAGGACGTTTACAAGGTTGCGTTAAGTACCGAATTTTAGCCTTCTAAGAATTGCAATTATCGTCTGAGATACAGGACAGAATCTTAAATGTTTTCAAGAATTAGAGTTGGAACATTTCTAACCTTTTGGATACTTTACCTTTTCTCCAGTTTGTCTCTTTTTTTTACCGGAGTACTTGGAGTCAAGCGTTCCGACTTACTATTTCATTCAGATTATCATCGAGTTATTACTCAACTAACCACGTATAAAATTAATTTTTGGCGCACTCATACTCATCCTTTATTTATTCTTGTCTTTAATCCTCTAGGATTTTTACTCAAAAAAATAATTGGTTCTGGGGAAATTGTTGGCATACTATTTAGTACCTTTTTTGGAGCTGTGTGCGTTGTTTTAACCTTAGTTTTTTTCCAGAAACTGGGGTTTAAGCCTTTTCACGCCATTCTCTACTCAGCTATATTAGGATTATCTACCTCTCATATATTTTTCAGCTCGGTTCCCGATACGTTTATTTTTGCTGCCTGTAGTCTAATTATTATTTATTTGCTGGCAGTTGCTTACCCAGGCAGCTTAATCTACATGGTTCCAGCAACTATTTTTGCGCTCGGCATGGTAATAAGTAACGTAGTGCAGGGGATTATTGCCTATTTTTTCAGCATCTATCAGGATAGGTTTAATAAAAAAGTTTTTACAAAACTGATTATTTTCATCGGGTTAGTTTTGTCTGGTGCTATTGCTTTGAACCTCTTGCAGAAGTTGATATATCCAAGTGCCGATCTATTTTTTATTCCAGGAAGTTATTACTCTAAAGAGGGAGATTATGTAAATTTGCCCGATCAATCTAGCAGTATTTTTTCGAGAATCCTAAAATTGCTAGGATATATTTTTATATTCAATTTTATTGCCATTAAGCCGCATATATGGAGAACTATTGAAGATAACCCACCTTCGTGGGTAAAACTTAATTCTGCACCTGCACCTTGGGTGAACTTCGATCCTCCATCTATTACAGCACTTTATATACCAGGCATTATCGCTTTTTTGCTGTGGACAGTTTTACTCCTTTGGAGTCTTTATGCCTTTATTAAGTTTCGCGCCGATAAAATGCCGATAATGAGGAGTTTAATTTTTTGTATTTTATTTAATTTTTTACTACATAATATTTATGGAAAAGACTATGAGCTGTTCTTGTTTACTCCGAATTGGACTTTTTTAGTATTGAGTTGGATGGCTCTTTCTCTAAAATTCTATAGTCATGCAGAAGGGATTAGCTCAAAAGTATTAAATGCCTTGTTATTACTGTTTGTAATCACCCAACTTTTAAACAATGCACAATTCGTTGACACGTTAGTTTCCTTGTATCAACAATCAAATTTAAGCTTGAACAAAGTATAACGAGTTTCGTAGTCAAGATAGGGCATGTTTAAGTATTGCGAATTTGCCGTAAGCTAGCTTGAACTGATTAAAGGAGTTGATAGGGCTAAAAAAGCGAACTAACAAAAATCTCAAATTCAAATCTAATCAAGGAGTATAGAAGAAGCATATGTATTTTTCGCTTATTTTAGTCAATTTACTGAACTATTGGCGAAGATTAAATCCTTTAACTCGAAACCTCTTGCTCTTTACGTTTGCTAATGTTGTCGTCGTTAATTTTATATTAATAACCCTGTTTTCTACAGAGTGGAAAGACCTAGGATTATCTAGAACTGAAATCTTCTTGCGGTACGGGCGAACCATCAATGATTCATGGGAACCCATGCTAGAAGCGGTCAACTATATTCAATCCGAGCATCAGCAATTATTATACTCTAAGGTTTTTTTTGAAGAACAAACAAAATTTCAGTATCCCCCTAGCTCTCTGCTAGTCTTCTCTTTTCTAAAAATAAATGTAGTTGAGGAATTTCTAGGAAATATTGGATTATCCATATTTAATACTTTAAAATTTATTTCATGGAATTTTATTATTCTAACAATTTTTTTTGTTATTCAAATATTTAATTTAAGTTTAAAAAAATACAAATGGAAAGAAAACGTAGCCATATCCAGATTCGAGCGAATTGCTATCAATTTTTTCCTAGTTTGTTTAAGTTTGAGTTTTTACCCGGTAATGAAAGCCTATACATTAGGGCAGATTCAGTGTTGGCTTAATGCTTTGTTTGCTGTGCTTTTTTGGTGTTGGATGACAGATAGGAAAAAAATCGCAGGCATTTTAGGAGGAATAATGTGCCTGATTAAGCCCCAGTATGCTCTGATTTTGATATGGGGAGTTTTGCGTAAGCAATGGAGCTTTACTCTGGGATTTATCGCCACAAGCTTGCTTGGATTGATAGTTTCAATATCCTTAATCGGCTTTGCAGATCATGTTAACTACTTAAGCGTATTATCATTTATTTCCAAGCACGGCGAAACTTTTTTTACAAACCAATCAATTAATGGTGTTTTAAATAGATTGCTATTTAACGATCCCATTCTTAACTTTAATCATAATTCTTTCCCGCCCTATAACCCTTGGGTTTACTTGGGAACAGTACTAAGTTCAATCGCTTTAATTTCAGCGGCTCTATTCTTGCCAATGCTAACGAGTGAGAAAGGAAGTATCACGGATTTCTCTATTATTGCATTAACCTCTACAATTGCTTCTCCAATTGCTTGGGAACATCATTATGGGATTCTTTTGCCAATTTATGCTTTTTTACTTCCTTATTTATTAACCAAAAAAGTATTAGGAAAGTTTACGATTTATTTTCTGGCTATAAGTTATTTTTTGACCAGTAATTATTTTGCGATTGCTAAGGATTTAGCGTACAAAAAAATAGCTTTTCTCCCCTTAAACATTTTTCTGTCTTATCTCCTTGCTGGTGGTTTGATGGTTTTAGTATGTCTATACATTTTAAGAGGTACGAAATATGAGATAAATGAGAGTAACGATAACCTTGAAAATAACGTATTTATTGAGTAGTAACAATTAGTGGCGATCTGCTGCAAATAAACTTTAAAACTATCAGAGTCTACTTAACATACTGGTTATCAACGATTGTGCAACTTACCTGCGTATTTTTCTCAAATGCTCTTACCAAATTAGGAAGCTAGGTGAGAAATTGCCTTCTTTGCTAAATCTTTATATAAAAGAATGCATATTTAGGGAGTCTTGATAGTTTATTAACGATTTTTCGACTAAAATCATTACGGAATAAGCGATTAAATTTTATCTTACTTAATCTCGGCTTAAACGGGTACATCTAGATAAAAAAGCTACTATCGGTAAAAATTACGAGGTTATTGCATGAAAGCAGCACTGCTTACTGGAGGACTTGGTACTTAGGAGAGTAAAGTGGGGATTGAGTTCTAAAGTCGGAAATCATTGACTACATACAGATGCATCCACAGCTTGGGAATAAAAAAAAGTTATTTAAACCGTGGTGTTGTTGACTGTAGTATTTACTACAAGCTGGGGTATTTTAAAACGAAGTTTTGCAGTAAATCTGCCTAAAAAAATTATTTTTATCAGAAAAGAGGTTTAAAAGCAAATGAAAATTCCCAGATTTCCCAGTGATAAACAAACTTCAACTAAGCTAGCTGATAATTTTATAAGATTTCCTTATATTAAAGCTTTAAGACCACGCCAGTGGACTAAAAATCTGATTGTTTTTGCAGCACCCTTATTTGCTTTCAGTATTAATCTGGAATCTTTGCTAGGCTCTTTACTGGCGTTTGCTTTGTTCTGTTTGACTTCGAGTAGCTTCTATCTACTCAATGACATTGCAGATGTAGAAGCTGACCGTCTACATCCAGTCAAGAGTAAGCGACCCATTGCCGCAGGCTTAGTTAGCGTGCCAGTGGCGATGGTAATGGCAGTCTGTTTGCTGGGCACTGGTTTAATTGTCGGCTGGTTGCGATCGCCCTACTTGGGAGCAACCATCACCGCATACGCACTGCTGCAAATTGCCTATAACCTGCGGCTGAAGCGGACTGTGATTTTGGATATTATTGCGATCGCAATGGGTTTTGTCTTACGAGCCTATGCAGGTGCTGCTGCAACAAACATTGTTTTATCCCCCTGGTTTCTCCTGTGTACTGCTATGCTGGCTTTGTTTCTGGGTGTGGAAAAGCGCAAAGCAGAACTGCGGCTATTGTCAATTAGAGGTGGCAAGACCCGGTCTGTATTGAAGCGCTACTCGTTGCCTTTACTCAGCCGCATGGAAAATACAGTGACAACCGGCGCAGTCATGACCTACGCGATCTGGAGTTCCGGACCTCAAGTTCGTGGAGCATCAACACCTTGGATGTTACTTACATTACCCTTTGTTTTATACGGGGTTTTCCGTTATCAGCTACTGAGCGATCCGCAAGAAATCGCTCGGAGAAGCGATATCGATGACGAAGGAGGACAGACTGAGCGTCCGGAGGAAATTTTATTAAAAGACGTGCCGATTCTCCTGACGGTACTCTCTTGGATCGTTACCAGCTTTGTCATTCTATTCCTGAAACGTCAAGGGCTAATCGAGTAATTTTTGAGTTGTTAGTCTCTGAACTTGTTGTGGCTGTGAGTGAAATGACCAAATGTTAAACCGAGTGTCTCTGTTCTTTTCCCGCTCTGTTAAACAAAAATCTAAAAAACCGGCTGTCAACCAGGGGCCTTACAGTTTTCCGAGAGAGGCGTACAGCTTGGCAGCCATAGAGCTTGACTGGCTAAAGCTTTGCGGAATTCAAGGGATTATTATCGATTTAGACAACACCATTGTTTCTGAAGACGATCGCTACGTGTCTCCTGGTGCCGAAGTTTGGATCGAACAGGCAAAATTACAAGGATTTCAATTTTTCATTCTCTCGAATGGCAAGCGCCGGTATCGGGTAAAGGCTTGGTCCCATCGTTTAGAGATTCCAGCAATCAACCCAGCCAAGAAACCCTTTCCTTTTGCCTTCCGTAAAGCCATCAAATATATGCGGCTTAAACCAAAACAAGTTGTCGTTATTGGTGATAGCCGTCATACAGATGTGTTAGGGGCATGGCTAAGCGGCTGTGCGAGCATCCAAGTTGCTACGCTTCCTCATCCCTTTCGATGGTGGGAAAAACTCCTGGGAAAACGAGTCCAAACACCGTGGCCTAACGACCGCGAGCTTTGGGATTTTGATTCTTTTTATTAAGCGATGGCTTAAGCAAGCTGAATATCCAAGAAAGTGTCGTTGTTTATGTTAGCTAATCTTTTGTTTCCTTTTTTAATCTTGCTGACCGTTGGCTTAAATACTCTCGCACAAACATTGTTAAAATTGGGAGCCGGTCAAAATCCCTTAAATCTTTACTTGCTGGGTGGGATTTTAGTTTATGGTCTCAGTACAGTTTTCTATATTTTAGTTTTGGGGAAGTTTAATTTATCAGTTGCTTATCCAGTGGTGATTGGCTTAACGGTGGTAGCAACGACGATTGCCGGAGCAGTTATTCTCAGGGAGAAAGTTTCTCCGGTTGATTGGGTGGGAGTGGGATTGATGATCAGTGGAATTTGCGCGATCGCTTTTGGCAGATTGTCTTCAATAACATAGTTAGTATTCTATCGGCAACCTTCTAGGCTACTGCTCTAGCCTACAAGCTTGAATCGCAAAATTAGTCGATTTTGCGATTTTTTTGCTGTTTTTATGAGTTAAAAATTTAAAACTACTAGAGGCTCAACTTTTTAAAGTTTTAATAAAGACCCTCTATTTGTTTACTGTATCTTTACAGATATCTCAGTATTTTCCGCTTAGAATATTTAATTAGAGAAAATTGATTTTTTCGACTAAGAATACATTTCTATTATACATGAATCTATCTAAAGGTATAGATTCATTTTCATGAAAAAAGAGGCGATCGCATGAAAGCAGTGATACTAGCTGGAGGGCTTGGAACTCGACTCACGGAAGAAACCACAATCAAACCAAAGCCGATGGTGGAAATTGGTGGACGACCTGTGCTGTGGCATATTATGAAAATTTACGCAGCTTATGGAATCAACGATTTCATTATCTGCTGTGGTTATAAAGGCTACGTAATTAAGGAGTATTTTGCCAACTACTTCCTACATATGTCCGATGTCACGTTTGATATGCGGTTTAACCAAATGAATGTGCATTGTGGCTATGCCGAACCCTGGCGAGTCACGTTGGTAGATACCGGAGATCAAACGATGACCGGAGGACGCTTAAAGCGAGTTAGAGAGCATATTGGGAATCAAACCTTTTGCTTTACTTATGGAGATGGCGTAGCGAATGTCAATATTCAAGAGCTAATAGACTTTCATCGAGAGCAAAAGTGTTTGGCAACCTTGACTGCAACTCAGCCACCGGGACGTTTTGGAGCGATTTCTTTAGAACCCGATCAACATAAAATTACCACTTTTCGGGAGAAGCCTGAAGGGGATGGTGCTTGGATTAATGGGGGTTACTTTGTTCTAGAGCCGGAAGTCATTGATTATATTGAAGATGACTCCACAATTTGGGAGCAAGAACCCCTGAAAAAATTATCTCAAGATGGACATCTGGCTGCTTACAGACATCCTGGTTTTTGGCAACCAATGGATACTTTACGAGATAAGAACTACCTAGAAGAACTTTGGAAGAGTGGGAATGCTCCTTGGAAAGTTTGGTAACAAATTTTTAGGATAAACACTCATCCATTTCAGTTGCAGGGGCAAGAATTCTTATGTATGATTTTGCAATTATTGGCGGCGGGATTGTTGGACTTTCTACAGCAATGGCTTTAGGCAAACGCTATCCCTCTGCCCGTATAGTGGTGCTGGAAAAAGAGAGCCAGTGGGCTTATCATCAAACCGGCAATAATAGTGGCGTGATTCACGCTGGCATTTATTACAAACCAGGAAGTTTCAAAGCTAAATTTTGCCGAGAAGGAAGCCGCTCAATGGTAGAATTCTGCCGAGAGCATGGCATTGCACACGAAGTCTGCGGCAAAGTAATTGTGGCAACGGAGGAAAAAGAGCTGCCACGGTTAGAAAGCCTCTATCAACGCGGCTTGGAAAATGGGTTAAAAATTAGCAAGATTAGTGCAGAGGAAGTCAAAGAAATTGAACCTCATGTCGCCTGTATCGCGGGAATTCGGGTGTACGCAACCGGGATTGCCGATTACAAGCAGGTGGCTCGGAAATATGCTGAGCTAGTTGAAGCCCAAGGTGGAGAACTTCGCCTCAATACCAAAGTTGAGAAAATTGTTGGAACGGGCGAGAATCAGGTACTTGAGACAAATAACGGCACGTTTGAAACGCACTTTGTCATCAATTGTGCCGGACTGCATAGCGATCGCGTTGCCAAATTAGGAAACGTCGATCCACAAGCGAAAATTGTCCCTTTCCGGGGAGAATACTACGAACTCACACCAGAAAAACGCTATCTCGTCAAAACCCTGATTTATCCGGTTCCTAACCCAGATTTTCCCTTCCTAGGCGTTCATTTCACCCGGATGATTGATGGAAGCGTCCACGCAGGACCCAATGCCGTTCTCAGCCTCAAGCGTGAAGGCTACAAAAAGACAGACTTTAATCTGCGTGATTTTGCTGAAGTGATGACCTATCCAGGTTTTTGGAAACTAGCGGCAAAACACGCCGACGAAGGCATTCAGGAAATTATTCGTTCCTTCAGTAAAGCCGCCTTTGTGCGGAGCTTGCAAAGGCTGATTCCGGAAGTGCAATCGGATGACCTAATTCCCACCCACGCTGGGGTTCGCGCTCAAGCTTTGATGAACGATGGCAAGTTAGTAGACGACTTTTTAATTGTTAAAGGCGATCGCTCCGTCCACGTTTGCAATGCGCCTTCCCCCGCGGCTACCTCTTCCCTGGAAATTGGCAAAGCAATCGTAGAGCAAATTCCGGAACCCCAACCCCTACAAACAACTGTTAGCGTTTAGGAATTGAACGAATGAAAGTATTAGTAACAGGAACAGAAGGCTATCTCGGCTCGTTACTCGCGCCCCTTTTGATGAAACGCGGACACGAAGTGATTGGGGTAGACACCGGCTTCTACAAAGTAGGTTGGCTGTATAACGCCACCGATTTAACTGCCAAAACCCTTAACAAAGATTTGCGGCACATCACACCAGAAGACTTAGAGGGGGTCGAGGCAATTGTTCACATGGCAGAACTTTCCAACGATCCCGCCGGACAACTCTCACCCAATATCACCTACGACATTAACCATAAAGGTTCAGTTCGCCTTGCCAATCTCGCGAAGGCAGCGGGTGTGCGGCGCTTCGTTTATATGTCTTCTTGCAGCGTCTACGGCGTCGCCACAAAAGATGATGTGACTGAAGAATCTCCCGTCAATCCCCAAACTGCTTATGCAGAATGTAAAACCTTCGTAGAAAGAGATGTCAAACCACTCGCCGATGACAATTTTTCTCCGACCTTTCTGCGAAATGCCACCGCTTTTGGGGCATCCCCCAGAATGCGTTTTGATATTGTTTTAAACAACTTGGCGGGCTTAGCTTGGACAACGAAAGAAATCAAAATGACCAGCGACGGAACTCCCTGGCGTCCGTTGGTTCACGCCCTTGATATCTGTAAGGCAATTATCTGCACCCTAGAAGCACCCCGTGACATTGTTCACAACCAAATTTTCAACGTCGGAGACACCGCTCATAACTATCGAGTTAAAGAAATTGCGGAAATTATTGCCTCAGTCTTCCAAGGATGCCAGTTAACCTTTGGAGAAAATGGCTCGGACAACCGCAGCTATCGAGTTTCTTTCGAGAAGATTAACAAAACCCTACCGGGATTTAAGTGTGAATGGGATGCCCAACGGGGTGCCCAGCAGTTATTCGATTTGTTCAAGCAGATTGATCTGACTGAAGACATCTTCTTGTTCAGAGGGTTCACTCGCTTGAAGCAGCTAGAGTACCTAATTCGCACCCAACAAATTGATCGAGATTTTTTCTGGAGTAAGGAGTTATTAAATCATGGCGATCGCTAAGTGTCGTTTTTGCAGCAAATCCCTTGAGCACACCTTTGCCGATCTAGGGATGTCACCCATTGCCAATGACTACCTAACACCAGAACAGCTGCGTCGGGCAGAAAAAAGCTACCCACTTCATGCCTATGTTTGCGAAAGTTGCCTTTTGGTGCAGCTAGAAGAGTTTGAATCTCCCGATCATATCTTTGGGGATGGAGACTACGCTTACTTTTCTTCTTACTCAGACAGTTGGTTGCGTCATGCCAAAGCTTACACGGACTTGATGGTAGAAAGGTTTGGGTTTGACAAACATCATCAAGTCATTGAAATTGCTAGTAATGACGGCTACCTGTTGCAGTATTTCCATGAAAAGGGAATCCCGGTTTTAGGAATCGAACCAGCGGCAAATGTAGCAAAAGTTGCAGAGGAAAAAGGAATTCCCAGCTTAGTCAAGTTCTTTGGGGTGGAAACAGCTAAGGAACTGGCAGCAGAGGGGAAGCAAGCCAATCTGTTGTTGGGCAACAACGTCCTCGCCCACGTTCCGGATGTGAATGATTTTGTAGCGGGAATGAAGATAGCCTTGAAGCCAGATGGCATCTTGACAATGGAATTTCCCCATTTGTTACAGCTGATGCAGCAAAATCAGTTTGACACAATTTATCATGAGCATTTTTCCTACTTCTCCTTCTTAACCGTCGAAAAAATCTTTGCAGCTCACGGTTTGACCTTATTTGATGTCGAAGAAATCCCGACTCACGGCGGTTCGCTGCGAATTTACGGCAAGCATGACAATGCGGCTGAGCCAGCCATGAGCGATCGCGTCAATCAATTAAAATCCAAGGAAACCCAGGCAGGCTTAGATAAGATAGACACCTATCTGACCTTTGGAGAAAAAGTCAAAGAAACCAAGCGCAAGCTACTGACTTTTTTGATTGAAGCGAAACAACAAGGGAAAGCGATCGCAGGGTATGGTGCCCCAGCCAAAGGCAATACCCTCCTAAATTATTGTGGAGTTCGCACAGACTTTGTTGATTTTACGGTAGATCGCAGCCCTCACAAGCAAGGAACCTTTCTACCCGGCACTCATATCCCCGTCCTCAACCCCGACGAAATCCGCGAAAGACAGCCTGACTACCTGCTAATTTTGCCTTGGAACCTCAAAGAGGAAATTATGCAGCAGATGGCATTTATTCGAGAGTGGGGAGGCAAGTTTGTAGTCCCAATTCCAGAAGTGCAAGTTTATCTATGATATTCACCGAAACCAAACTCAAGGGTGCCTTTATTATTGACATAGAGCAACGAGAAGATAATCGCGGATTATTTGCTCGGACTTTTTGTGCCAATGAATTTGCAGATCGTGGATTAAAGCCAAACGTTGCCCAATGCAACCTATCCGTGAACTACAAAAAAGGGACGTTGCGGGGTATGCATTATCAAGCAGCCCCCGCCAGCGAAACAAAATTAGTTCGCTGTACCCGTGGTGCCATATATGATGCAATCGTCGATATGCGTCCAGAATCGCCCACGTATTTGTGTCATGTTGGCGTCGAACTAACCGCTGAAAACCGACGTGCCCTGTATATTCCTGAAATGTTTGCCCACGGTTTCCAAACTCTAACCGATGACGCCGAAGTGGTATATCAGATGAGCGAGTTCTATACACCAGGGTATGAGTGTGGGCTGCACTATGACGACCCCATCCTGGGGATTGAATGGCCCTTACCCGTCAGTGAAATTTCCGAAAAAGATTTATCCTGGCCTTTGTTCAGCTCTTATGTTCTTGTCGGGGCATAATTTTCATCTGAGATTGAGCGAGTTGTTCGATACAGAACTACCCGCTCAATGTTTGGATAATGTAGAGTGAATTGAGCGCTACAACCCTTAAGGAAATAGCAAAGTGAACACAATCTTTTTCGATTCTGATGTTAACGATGAGGTGAGGCGAAAACATCTTTTCAACGGACAGATTTTCGTCTTCTCACCCCGTCCAAGTGCGATCGCGCTGTGCGAATTAGCTCGCGAACTTACCCAAGAAGCGTTTGGTTCTCTAGATCCACGAGAAGCACAATTTAGCCTCCCCGTCGAAAAGTTTGTGGAGATTGTCGCTCCGCTCAAGCCCAGATTTATCCATCACCCCAAGTCAAAGCAGCTGATTCGGGAACTGCTAGAGGATCTTGGCTGCGAAATGAACAAAACCTATTTCGACGTTCCGCGCATGAGGGTTGTGTGTGATGGCACCTACCTCAACGCAGGGGTTGCTTATCCGCTGCACCCGCATCGTGACACCTGGTACGCCGCTCCCCTCTGCCAGATGAACTGGTGGCTTCCCATCTACGACTATGAATCCGAGAGTTCGATGGCATTTCAGCCCCGCTACTGGAGCCAGCCAGTAAAAAATGGCTCTAGCGAGTACAACCACTATGAGTGGAACCGGGAGGGGCGGAAAAACGCCGCCCAGCATATCAAGAAAGATACCCGGAAGCAACCCCGCCCATTAGAACACGTCGATCTCGATCCGCAGATCCGAGTCGTTACCAAACCAGGCGGAATCATCCTCTTCTCTGGCGCACAGCTGCATTGGACAGTGCCTAACACCTCCGGACGCACGCGCTTTAGCATCGACTTCAGAACTGTACACCTCGACGATGTCATCACTAAGGGCGGCGCACCGAATCTCGACTCCGCACCTCAGGGCACTACGCTCAGAGAACTCATGCGGGGTAGCGATCTCGCTCGCATTCCTGATGACATCATTGCGCTCTACGAGAACGAGCCACCACCCAGTGAGGAGGGGCTTGTGTTCCAACCTCCAGCGGAAGTCCTAAACTCTGTTCGTTAGAAGTTAACGAGCATTCAGCGAACACTTCCAGATCCAGATGATGCCCTCTTCGGTTTAGGATCTCCCCCAATCCCTTTTTAAAAGGCAATTGGGGGGATCTCCGAGAGCTGAAATGACCGACTCAGATGCACTGCCATCTGATGCAGCAACTAACAATCCTGTAAAGGTCGCTAAAATCAGTGCTAACTTTACGGATGCTGAAGCTAGTATTAAGGACGTTCGAGTTGCCCTTGATTTTTTGCAAAAGAGGCTTAAAGCTGTGAACCTCACCGATCTAAAGAGAGTTCTTAACCCTGATGAGATTGGCAACGAGATGTACCAGGTGATCTCAAAGCTATATCCGATTTGCCGCAGTATTACAGGAAATGGCTTTCGAGAAACTCTCAAGATTATTCAAGAACTCATTCCTTTAGAAATTCACGAGGTTCCGACGGGAACGGAAGTGTTCGACTGGACGGTTCCGAAGGAGTGGAATATTAAAGATGCCTACATCAAAAATTCCCAAGGTGAGCGAGTTGTAGACTTCCAAAAATCCAACTTGCACGTTGTCAATTACAGCGTGCCGGTTCGGAAAAAAATGCCGCTCCAGGAACTGAAAGAACACCTATTCACCCTACCAGATACTCCTGAGTGGATTCCTTATCGAACTTCTTATTATAAAGAAACTTGGGGCTTTTGTTTGAGCCACAAGCAATTTTTAGAACTAAAAGATGAAGAGTATGAAGTCTGCATTGATTCCTCTTTAGAACCAGGGAGCCTGACTTATGGCGAGTATTACATTAAAGGAGAAAGCCCAGACGAAGTTTTAATCTCCTGCCATGCTTGTCATCCATCTCTCTGCGACGATAATCTATCGGGTATCGCTCTGAGTACCTATTTGGCAAAACATCTCAGCTCGATTTCTCTGAGATACTCTTACCGATTTCTGTTTATTCCGGGAACGATAGGTTCCATTACTTGGCTATGTTTAAATGAAGCCCAAGCCCAAAAAATTAAACACGGATTGGTTCTAACGTGTGTGGGAGATCCAGGGAAAGTTACTTATAAGAGAAGTCGCCAAGGTGATGCCCAAATCGATAGAGCCAGCCTTCACGTTTTAAAGCATTCGGGGCAAGAACATGAAATTATTGATTTCTTCCCCTATGGCTACGATGAGCGGCAGTATTGCTCTCCGGGCTTCAATCTGGCTGTGGGTTGTTTTATGCGATCGCAGCACGGTGAGTTTCCCGAATACCACACATCGGCAGATAATCTAGATTTTGTGCAACCGCAATATCTGGCTGACTCTTTCTCTAAATGTTTGTCAATTTTCCACGTTTTGGAAGGCAATGGGACTTACTTAAATCAAAATCCTAAATGCGAGCCGAGACTGGGAAAAAGGGGTCTATATAAAGGAATTGGCGGGCAGAAAGAGGGGGCACTGAATGAAATGGCAATTTTGTGGGTTTTGAATTTAGCCGATGGCAATCATACCTTGCTAGACATAGCAGACAGGTCGGGTTTAGCATTTGATGAGATTAAAAGAGCAGCAGATGCTTTACTAGAACATGATTTATTGAAAGAGTGTTTGAAATCAGCAGCCGTCAGCTGAGATTAATCTAAATCCTTGCATCCAAAATTGAATGTCAGCCTTAAAAGACCAAATTGCAGTTGTAACGGGAGCGAGTAGCGGAATTGGCAAAGCGATCGCTCTCGGTTTGGCAGCACAAGGAGCAACGCTTTGCTTGGTGGGACGTAATTTAGAAGCGCTAGAGGCAGTTGCCGAAACTGCTAAAGCAACTGCATCCAAAGTTCTCCTGTATCAAGTTGACCTGACACTAGACGAA
Source organism: Trichocoleus sp. ST-U2 (assembly GCF_039961875.1). Classification (NCBI taxonomy): domain Bacteria; kingdom Bacillati; phylum Cyanobacteriota; class Cyanophyceae; order Leptolyngbyales; family Trichocoleusaceae; genus Trichocoleus; species Trichocoleus sp. ST-U2. The sequence goes on from NZ_JAMPJY010000037.1 coordinate 40,868, forward strand.
GACATTCAGCAGCTAAAAACTCGTCTTGAGCAAGATGTAGGAGAGGTTGATATGCTCGTTCATAGTGCTGGCGTTATCACCTTAGGACACATGAAAACCGCCTCTCTGGAAGACTTTGACTGGCAGTACCGCGTTAATGTTCGCGCTCCTTATGCGCTGACACAAGCTTTGCTCAGTGCGATCGCACTTCGTCAGGGTCAGATCGCGTTCATCAACTCGACCGTGGGTTTGAATGCTAGAGGCGGTGTGGGACAATATGCTGCAACCAAGCACGCACTGAAAGCGATCGCTGACAGTCTGCGAGAAGAAGTCAACGCAGATGGCGTGCGCGTTCTCAGCATCTACCCCGGACGCACTGCTAGTCCCATGCAAGCATCGGTTCAAGAGATAGAAGGTAGAGAATATCATCCAGAACGTCTTCTGCAACCAGAAGACGTAGCCGCCGTGGTACTCAATGCCCTCAGTTTGCCCCGCACCGCCGAAGTAACTGACATCAACATTCGACCTTTGAGAAAAGCTTAAATTTCCTTCAAGTTCATAGAATCAAAGACACATTTGGGTAATAACCAAAGGCTTAATAGGCGTTATAATCCTCAACTTTATGTTTTCACGAGCTGAGATATCATTTGTCTGACCTTATCTTCAGAACTTTTTATAGCATTTATAGGAGTTAAATCAGGTTTTCTATGAAAAATTACTTGATTTTCATTCTTTTAATCTTAGGGGCAGTTGGGCTAAATAACCTTGCTGATAAATACTTAAAAAAGCGATGGAATTTATGGTTAGGCTATGGATTCCCTGTCTTACTTATGATGCTATTTTTATGGAATATTTCTAATCCACCTGCACAAAATTTATTTGCTGACTTCGACAAAGCTTATTACCCGGCAGGTCGTCTGATACTAGAAAATCCTGCTGATTTATACCTACCGGATAAAAATTGCTTAGGACAACCAGGTTGTCCGGCTGGAACTTTTGTAAATATTCCAATAATCGCCTATTTATTTACTCCTTTTTCATTATTGAGTCAGCAAAACGCCCACGTTCTGCTGATGTTTTTAAGTTGCATTGCGATTCTCTTCACTTACTATTTACTAATCAAGCTCGGCGAACTAACAACAGGAAAACAAAAAATCGCCCTACTCGGACTATTTGCGATTAATGGTCCTCTCTATTACAACTTGCGAGAAGGAAATTCGACTCATTTTGTCTTGTTGTTGCTAATCGCAGCTTTTTTTTGCATCCAGGCTAAACGCGAAATTTGGACGGGTGCGCTCTTAGCGATCGCTGCTTTGATTAAAATTCCCTTGTTCCTTTTTGGTGTTTACTTTGTAATGAGAAGTCGATGGCGAGTAGTGGCGGGGTTTAGTGCAGCGCTACTGGCAATTGTCGGAGCATCAATCCTTTTGTTCGGTTTCGATTTACATCAGACTTGGTTTGAGATGTGCATTCAGCCTTACGCTGGAAAGCCAATCGCCGCCTACAACAGTCAGTCACTTGATAGCTTCTTAGCTCGTTTGCTAACTGACGGTGGTCTTACTAAGTGGCTGCCTCTAGAGGTAGGATTGGGGTTCAAACTGGTGCGGTACGCATTGCTCTCACTGCTGTTTGGTGCGACTATTTGGATTTGCTGGCGCTCAAAAAAACCTGTCACATTAGAAGAAGAAAATTTAGAGCTTTCTGTTGTCCTTTGTTTAGCACTGCTTACAAGTCCTATCTCTTGGACTCACTACTATCTCTTGTTGCTACTACCTTTATCTCTCTATCTAGGCAACAAATTAGCAGTCCCTAATAAACAGCTTTGGTCTAGCCTAATAATATTAGGCATTTTATTGATATCGTTGCCTGTTACCTATACTCTGGCTTACTTCAAACCAGGAAATGCTCAATTTCTGAGTTATTTAGTATCCAGGGTGTTTATCTCTCATTACTTCTTCGGCGACATCTTACTACTGGGAGTCTTGTTGGCTGCTCGATGGCAGAATTCAAAACGCTTTCAGCAATCTCAAAGTAGTCTTGGTTCTCTGTAACCCTGCTTTGTGACCATGCTTTATGGCATTAATTCTTAAGGTGTCAGTATGATTGTTTTTGTTATACCGCTCAGAAGTCAGCAATCTTCAAATTCTTGGGAGCGCGTTCTTAAGTTATTTCAAAGATGTATCAAGTCAATCTCAATCAAACTTCACCAGATTTTAGGGTGATTTTTGTTTGTCACAAAAACCAAAATATTGAGTTGAATCATCCTCACATTACCTACATTGAAGTAGATTTACTACCGCCAGATCCAGCTTTAAAAACTGCGGCTATGGAGAAATAGACAGCTCCTGATTTGGCTGATAAGTGTTTAGAAAAGTTGCAAAAAGTGATGGCAGGTTTCATCTATGCTCAACAGCTAAAATCCTCTCATATAATGCTCGTTGATGCCGATGACTGTGTAAGTAAGCATTTGGCAGAATTTGTCAATCAGCATCCACAATCTAAGGGATGGTTTGTAGATAAGGGCTATGTATGTTAGGAGGATAGCCAACTCATATATTACAAAAAATATGCCTTCAATAGATCGTGTGGAAGCGGCCGGATTGTCCGCTATGATTTGTATAATTTGCCTGAAAAGGTGGAAGATGCCAATCTAGCTTTCCTTATCCATATTGATTCTCATAAATCAATTGAACTCAAGAAAGGAGTAAGACTCAAGCAATTGCCTTTTGAAGGTGCTGTTTATATTATTGGAAATGGAGAAAATCTCTATCCAACAGGTTTCGACACTTTATTTGGTGCTAAGGCGGGAATCACGTTAAGCCTCCGATCTCGGATAAGAGAAGCCTTCAATTATCGATTTATAACGAAATCAATTCGTAGCGAATTTGGCTTGTATAAACTGAATTAGAAATTATAAATAAGCCTTACAAGGAAAAATAGTTATAAAGCAATTTATTCATTTGACAGGTTGCGCGATCGCATCACTTCTTTTTCGCAGACGTCCCAAAAATAGAGAATAATATTCACTAAGCCTAATATTTTGCTTCCATCTTCTAAAATAACTGGAGTTCCTTCACCCTTAATAGGCAATAAGTCTGCCATACCTGAGATTATAAATAAACTAAAACCGACTAGCAACAGAATATAGGGTGTTGATAATATTCTGCGCCAAAATGCAACGATATAGCTCACTAAACCAAGACCGTATAGGGAATACATAATCACCTTTGGGATACCCACTAATAAATCCAGCGTCAAAGTGAGCCGAAATATATCATCCAATAGAAAAATAGTCAGCGCGATCGCAGAGAAGAGGATAAAGGGATCGCCTTTGTGACTATGACGAATTCTTTTTAGTAAGGTAAAGCTAAATAAACAGATCGTTAAAGAGATGCACCAGAGGATTTCTGAAAAGTGAGTGAAAAGAGCCAGGTAAGGGATGTCTTTACGAAAAGGTTCAGCAAATAGAAGTTTTATGAAATTAACTCTGGCATAGTAGTCTGAACCGTAGTAGGTGCCTGCCATTTTGACATAGACTGTCATTCCCAGAAACAGTAACAGGACTAGACCATTAAAAACGAGAACGGAGCGGTCTTCTATGATTTGCTTTCTGAGGTCTTGCCAGATTTTTTTTATTTGATGATTCCGCATTTTTATTCAAGCTAGTTATGATTATTTTATAATAGAAAAACACAACGGATTTAAATAGTTAAGTTTTTGTACATCTTTATGTATTTGAGTATAAATAAATTTTAGCAAACGAGTCCAGGGAACCGGGAAATATGTTTGATTTATCTTTGGACTGAAGCTTTCTGTACTTCAAGGAATACAGCAGACGAATAGATAGCTTGAGCAGTTAAAAAGAGTTGGAGCCACAAAGGGTTGGGGAGACAATCAAGCGAAATTCTGTAATCTAGTCATTAGGTCAGCTTAAGTTATGTTCGTTTTATCGTTACTGTTTATTTTTGCATTAGGCTTAGTATGCCTCAACCTAAAATATTTAAAGGATCGTTAGGTTATTGTCTTTAGATCGGGCTTGGGAACCGCGTTAAGAAAGTCGGTGTAGTAATTGACAGCTTCTCGCATGACTGCTGTTATATGTCTGAGCTTTTAGGGAACGCTAAAATATAACCTCAATGAGGTAAGTCTTTCAGTTTGGTTTCGGTACAGTTTTTGTCTTGCATTAAGGGAATAAAGAGAAGGAGTAACTACCTATGGCAACGAGCATCATGCAGCGTAATAATGTCCAGATGCTGGGTGATGGCAGCCAGACAATCATCTTTGCCCACGGTTTTGGCTCGGATCAGACGGCTTGGCGACATCAGGTAGCAGCCTTCGCACCTAATTTTCGCATTGTACTATTCGACCATGTAGGGGGAGGTAAGTCAGATTTTTCTGCCTATAGTCCGCGCCGCTACAGCAGCTTATACAGCTATGCTGAGGATTTGCTGGATTTATGTGCCGAGTTAAAGTTAACCAAGAGCATCTTGGTGGGGCACTCGGTCAGTGGGATGGTTAGTTTACTGGCAGCATTAGTCGAGCCTGATTGCTTTAGCCAACTGATCTTTCTAGATGCGTCCCCCCGTTATCTCAACGATGACGGATATGTTGGTGGCTTCGAGCAGTCTGACTTAGATACACTCTATGCAGCCATGTCAACCAACTACTATGCTTGGGCTAGCGGTTTTGCGCCGATCGCAATGGCTACTCAGGATAAACCTGAATTGGCAGCGGAGTTTGCTAATACGCTAGCCGCTATCCGTCCAGATATCGCGCAAGCGGTCGCTAAAGTGATTTTCCAGTCTGACCACCGAGATGATTTACCACGATTGAATGTACCGACTGTGATTTTACAGGCAAGCGATGATATTGCGGTACCGCCTGAAGTTGGTCAGTACATGGCAGATAAAATTCCTCAAGGTAAGCTGATGAATATCGCTGCTAGAGGACACTTACCGCATATCAGCGCTCCCGACGTGGTAACGAGTGCAATTGCCCAATGTATCGCCGCTTAAACTTAAATCTTCTTCGATCGCGGTTGCTGCTTTGTCCTCCTGACCGACTACCGACCTTTAGAGCCGTCCTAATCTGGCTAACCCTCTTTTTCGTAGGACTGGGCGTGCTGGATGGATGGAAGCCTATGCAGATGGTCGCCCCAGTCATCTTGACAATATGCACGCTACTGCCCCTACCAGCGGTGCAAGTCGCACCCGCCGCAGGGCTTTGTATTCTGTTGTTGGGACTGCTACATGGCGATTGGCGGCTAACCCGCCAGTCACTTGAGCTGGGCAGTGTGGCTGTGTTCGGAACATTTGTAGGCTCTTTTCTGCGGGGAATCGAGTGGCGGTTGGCGTCCCAATCGGTGCTGACTACTCTTACTAATACCGATACCAGAAATTCTCCCGATATACCGATCCGGCAAGCCCTGATCTTACTGCGGGAGTTTGTTTGTGCCGACGCAGCGATCGCGCTACGCCAACTTGATGATGTCACCGCTGAAGCCTTGGTGTGTATTCCCCAGCAGGCGCTGCCAGATCAACTGACAACGCCCACCTTGTTTGAGAAAGCGATCGCTCAAAATCGCTGTCTCTACTATCCAAACTACCCCGCTACTCCCGGTGCTTCTCATGTCTTGGTCGCTAAAGGGACTCAATCCCTCGCCATCCTTCCATTTCAGTATCCCGGTAGGGGCACGACTTTATCAGCGCCCCATAGCGGTGCAATTTTGCTGATCTGGCATCGCCAGACCAGTATCTCCCCACGTCTGCGCCAATTTATTGAGTCGCTACTTGGCGAGTTACGCACCCTTCTACAGTTCAGCGATACCACCTTGCGGCTGGAGAATCTACAAGCCCGCTTCGGTGCCATGTTAGAGACAATCCATCAGGGAGTGGTATTTGTAGATGAAAGTGGGGAGCAAGGGTGGATCAATCAAGCCGCTGCCGAGCAACTGGGACTCACCCCAGGGGCTGTAGAACCCCCCGTGCTAGCTCAGGCGATGGCATTGCTACGCACGAGCGCTGATAATCAACAGGAAATCGTGGCGCAGGCAGCAAAGTTTTTTTCCCAACCTCAAGCAGTCATTCGCAACTGGATCTGGGTGTTCAAAGGCGACACGCCAAAAACCCTAAGTATCTCTAGCACGGCGACGCGGATACACGACGTGCCCGGTCGCCTCTGGATATTCGATGATATTACCGAGCGATATTTCGCGCAACTGGCACTCGTCGAGCGTACTCAGGAATTATCCCAGGCGAATTTGGAACTGGAAAAGGCAAAAGCAGCAGCTGAAGCAGCAACTCGCATTAAGAGCCAATTCCTCGCCAATATGAGCCACGAAATCCGCACCCCGATGAATGCAATTATCGGCATGACGGGACTGCTACTCAACACTGAGTTAACTCCTCAGCAGCGAGATTTTGTGGAAACCACCCAAAGCAGTGGCGATGCATTGCTAACGCTAATCAACGACATTCTTGACCTTTCTAAAATTGAGTCAGGCAAGCTGGAATTAGAAAAGCATTCTTTTAATTTGCGAGTTTGTGTTGAAGAAGCCCTCGATTTATTAGCTTTCAAAGCAGCCGAAAAAAATCTGGAATTAGCATATTTAATTCATCCGGGAACCCCGCTCTCGATTGTGGGAGATGCCAGCCGGTTGCGCCAAATTTTAGTAAATTTGCTTAGTAATGCGGTCAAGTTTACTCAAACTGGAGAGGTAATTGTATCGGTCAGTGCAAAAGAGGCGATCGCTCAGGAAGAATCGGAAATCAGTCACGAGCCAACCCACGCATTGCCCGATTACCAAATCCAATTTGCGGTTAAAGACACCGGCATTGGGATTCCCGCAAACCGGATAGACCGCCTGTTCAAATCTTTCAGTCAAGTCGATGCTTCCACAACTCGCCAATATGGGGGAACCGGGTTGGGACTCGCGATTAGCAATCATCTGAGCGAAATGATGGGCGGTCAGATGTGGGTCGAGAGTATGGGAGCGATCGCGGGAAATCCTCCTTCTAACTGGCAACCTACAATAAAAAAAGCTCCGGGTGCAAAGAGCAACCCTGAATTTCATTCTCCCCTTCAAGAAGGCGAAAGCGTTGCGGCAAAACCGCTAGGGCCTACATCCCCTGCTACGCTCTCGGTCGCTAACAGCCCTCATCCAGACGTAGGCTCTACTTTTTATTTCACCATTGTTGCGGCATCAGCTCTCAATGTCTCTGCGATCGCTTCTCAAAATCCTCAACCTCAGTTAGATGAAAAGCGGCTCCTAATCGTGGATGATAACGCTACAAATCGCCAAATATTGACGCTACAAGCCCAATCTTGGGGAATGCTGACTTGGGCGGCTGAATCTGGTTTTGAAGCCCTCGACTGGTTGAACTTAGGGGAACCGTTTGATATCGCCATTCTGGATATGCAAATGCCACACATGGATGGTCTGACTTTAGCGGCTAAAATCCGTCAGCTGCCTAACTATGAAAAATTACCCTTAATTGTGTTGACCTCCATCGACAGGCCAGAAAGGAGTCATGATGTCCAAGCCGTCGATTTCGCGGCATTCCTCACCAAACCCGTTAAACAATCCCATCTCTATAATGTCTTGAGCCATATCTTGGGGGAACAGCCGATCCAGGTAAAGCCCTCGCGCTCAAATATACCGGCAATCAATCCCCAACGAGGGGTACAATTTCCCCTGCGGATTCTGTTAGCAGAAGACAATATTGTGAATCAAAAGGTAGCCTTGTATTTACTATCCCAGATGGGCTATCGAGCAGATATTGCGAGTAATGGATTAGAAGTGCTAGAAGCTCTACATCGCCAATCCTATGACGTGGTACTGATGGATGTGCAGATGCCAGAAATGGATGGATTGACAGCGACTCGCCGCATCATTGGGGAATGGTTGCCTGCTGCTCGTCCCCGCATCGTTGCCATGACAGCGAATGCGATGCAAGGAGATCGAGAAGAATGTCTCAAGGCAGGCATGGATGACTACCTGAGCAAACCGATCCGAACCGAGGAACTCATCCAAGCTTTGAGCAAGTGTCAGCCTTTAAGCGAGGCTGAGGAACCAGGATTGTTAGCGAAGCAGCACGTTAGCGAATCCAAGAGCGATCGCGCCTTAGTCCAGACTGAGGAAGAAATAGACAGTAGAAGAATTCCCCCCGTCATCCCGTCACCCCCGCACCCCTCTCTTCCGACTCCCCAACTCAGTCCTCAGCCCTCAGTCCTCAGTCCTTCTATCGACAGTAGAAGAATTCCTCCCGTCATCCCGTCACCCCCTCAGCCCTCTCTTCCGACTCCCCAACTCAGTCCTCAGTCCTCAGCCCTCAGCACTTCCATTGATGCCAAAGTATTGCAATCATTTCGCAAAATGGTCGGTGAAGAAGATGCCGAGGCGATTTTAGGAGAGATGATCGATTGCTACCTCGACGATGCGCCAAAACTCTTGGAAGCGATCGCGATCGCAGTTGCCCAAGCAAATGCACCCCAGTTGCAACGCACCGCTCACACCCTCAAGTCAAGCAGTGCCACCCTAGGTGCCACAACCCTCGCCCAACTCTGTAAAGAGTTAGAAATCATGGCTCGGACTGGAAATCTTCAAAATGCATTAGACAAATTGCCGCAGCTTGAAGCTGAGTATGAACAAGTTAAGGCGGATTTGCACTCTCAACGCCAGCCAAATTAGCTATGAACACCACCGACGCTAATCAACATACTCCCCTCATCCTCGTCGTAGATGACGACAAATTCATGCGGCTTCAACTTCGCCGAGCGATGGAACAAGCCGGATACGAGGTAGCAGAAGCAAGCGACGGAGAGGAAGGTTTAGCCGCCTACACGCGCCTACACCCAGATATTGTGCTGCTGGATGCCATGATGCCAGTGATGGATGGTTTTACCTGCTGTCATCTATTGCGTACCCTTCCAGAGGGCGATTCTCGTGGAGAGAAGTTTGGCGATTCTCCTACAGCGACGGGAACCGCTGAAAAAAGTCGCCCCCCTGGAGGATCGCGGAACACACCCGTATTGATGATTACAGCTCTTGAAGATCAAGAATCGGTCGATCAAGCATTTGAGGCAGGTGCCATTGATTACATTACCAAGCCGATTCACTGGGCAGTTCTGCGCCAGCGCGTGCGTCGTGTCCTCCAAGCTAGCCAAGCAACAGAGGAATTGCGACAGCAAACTGAGCGGGCACAAATGAGCGAGGAGCGACTAAGGTTAGCCCTAGAAGCTGCCCACATGGGCACCTGGGACTGGAATATCCATAACGGCAAAGTTGTTTTCTCCGCAACCGCAGAAGCGAATTTTGGTCTTCCCCCAGGTTCCTTTGACGGCACCTATCAAAGCTTCCTCACCAAAATCCATCCTCAAGACCTAGAATTAGTCACTCAAGCTTTAGTACGCCCCGTGGAAGAAGGAGCGGACTATGACATCGAATACCGGATTATTTGGTCGGATGGTAGCGTTCATTGGATAGCCAGCAAAGGTCAAGTTTATTACGACCAAACCGGCAAACCCATCCGTGTGAACGGCATCAACATGGACATCACCGAGCGCAAGCACTCGGAACAAAAAATTTGCGAACAAGCGGCTCTACTGGATATCGCCACAGATGCAATTCTGGTTCAAAATCTAGACAACCAAATCTTATTTTGGAACCAAGGTGCGGAACGTCTCTATGGCTGGAAGCAAGAAGAAGCCCTCGGCAATAACACTGCTGAGCTGTTGCATAAGCAAATTTCACTAAAACTTCGAGCCGCCCAAAAAACTCTCATCGAGGAAGGAGAGTGGTATGGGGAGTTGTATCAAATGACCAAATCTGGTCGAGAAATCATTGTTGAAAGTCGCTGGACGCTCGTGCGCGATGAGGCGGAAAACCCAAAAGCAATTCTGATTGTCAACACCAATATAACCGAAAAAAAACAACTAGAAAGGCAGTTTCTCCGCGCTCAGCGTATGGAAAGCTTAGGAACGCTGGCTAGCGGCATTGCCCACGATTTAAACAATGTGCTAGCGCCTATTTTGATGTCAGTTCAACTTCTGCAAATCAAGATCCAGGATCGCCAGAGTCAACAGCTGCTTTCCATCCTCGAAACGAATGCCAAACGCGGAGCTGATTTAGTTAAACAGGTGCTTTCTTTTGCGCGAGGCATGGAAGGCGAACGGACAAATCTCCAAGTCGGGCACCTAATTTACGAGATTGCGAAGATCGCAAATGAAACTTTCCCTAAATCAATCGAGATTCATACGCATATCCAGACAAGAGAGCTGTGGCCTGTTTCTGGCGATGCTACTCAACTACATCAGGTACTGATCAATCTTTGCGTCAATGCTCGTGATGCCATGCCAGATGGCGGGACGTTGAAGATTTCCGCCGACAATACAGTAATTGATGAAAACTATGCCAGGATGAACTCAGGTGCAAAAGTGGGTGCCCATATTGTGATTAGTGTCTCTGATAGTGGAGTGGGAATGCCTACTGAGATGCTTGATAGAATCTTTGAGCCATTTTTCACAACTAAAGAAATTGGCAAAGGTACGGGTCTGGGTCTTTCAACTGTTCTTGGCATCATCAAAAGCCACGGTGGTTTTTTGAATGTATATAGCGAAGTGGGAAAAGGCACAGAATTTAAGATCTACTTGCCAGCAATCGAGGGAGAATTAACATCGCAAGCTCTAAAAAAACCATCTAATCTGTTAACTGGAAACGGCGAGTGTATTCTGGTTGTTGATGACGAAGCTTCAATTTCTCAAGTGACTCAAGCATCTCTAGAAACTTATGGCTATAAAGTTTTAACTGCGAGCGATGGGATTGAGGCAGTCGTACTGTATGCCCAGCATAAAACGGAAATTAGTGTTGTACTCCTCGATATGATGATGCCGTCTATGGACGGGCCAACAACGATTCGCACGCTACAAAAAATTAACCCGCAAGTTAAAATTATTGCGGTTAGCGGACTCTTATCTAACGATAGGGTGAGTGAGCTGGCTCGCGCTGGGGTCACAACCGTTTTGTCAAAACCCTACACTACAGAAGAGTTGTTGAAAGCCTTACATGAGGTAATCATCTAATGCAAGACTTAACAGCAACTGCTCAACTGATGCCATACTTTCTCTGCATGATTTCCTGACGACAAACGTACCAAAAGTAAAATGCGATATTGAGGATTCCCAGTAACTTCGTGCCATCTTCTAGCATTGCCGGAGTACCATTTCCTTTGATGTGCAAGATGTCCACTAAGCCAGAAATGCCAAATAAGATACCCGCAATTATCAGCAATACATAAGGCGTTGATAAAAGTTTGCGCCAGAAGCATAAACCATAAGCGATCGCGCCAGTACCGTATACTAAGTACATCACCCCTTTGGGCACCTTAGCTACATCTCTCAAAATTAAGGTAATCCGAAATAAATCGTCGGCTAATAAAACAAAAATCCCAATCGCAGAACATAAGATAAATAGATTTGCTTTGCGATTGGGAGAAATTATGTTTAGCAAGCTAAAGCTAAACAAACAAACTGTACCTGAAAGGCACCATAACACTTCAGAGACACTCGTTAATAAGCCGTAGTAGGGTCGTCGGATTGAGAAGGGATCTGCAAAAAGAAATTCAATCCCTTGACCTTTTCCCAGAAATTTTGCGTAAACTGACAGCGCCAAAAATACTAATACAGTTCCGCCATTCAAGAAGAGGATCGGGCGATCGGCTTCTATTTGCTTTTTACTTTCTTGCAAGATTTTATTAAATACGTGAAGCTGCATTCTTATTCAAATCAGTTATCACCTATTTAACATAGCTGATAACTGATTGTACCGGCTACAGTTTAAATAGAAGCCGTTCTGTAGGTTACAACTTCTTGAGGCACGGTAGGAGCCTGAGAATTGATTTTTCTGGAATAAGTAACTCTCGCTAAAGAAATCCAGGCGGCAAGCGAAAACATGGCTGGATATGCCATCTTGAGTGCCATTAAGATTTTTCCTTGCTTGAGTCCTACCAAACTCCAATGCAGTTTGAGAAACGCCTTAATTTCCTCAAGTTTCGGAATAGATGAGCGATATTTTTCATGCACTAACGGGTAGATTCTTTCCTTGATTAAGATATTGGTTTCTAACCGTTTTTGCAGTGAAAACTTCTGATTGCATCCACCCGGCCATAATGTCCGGAAGGTAAGATACTGATTAACAAATGCGGCATCCCCATATTGGGCAATTTTCACCCAAGAGTCGATGTCATCGCAGTTACCATCTAAAGCCGAATCCCAACCGCCTGACTTGAGAAAGGCATCTTTTTTGAAAGCAACTTGAACGGGTGTCCCAAAAGGAACCACTTCCATCAACATCCCATAGTGGATATCCTCTTGTTTCACGTAAAATAGTTTGCCAGGACCGCTCGGCTTGGTGCGGGTAACTTCTTCACCGTTGACATCAACTTGAACGGCTTGACACGAGCAAATCGCTGCTTGAGGACGTTGAGCGATCGCTTTTACCATTTCCCAGACACAATTGGGTGCCAGATAGTCATCATCATCCAGCGGTTTGATCCAGTCTCCCGTTGCCACGGCAACCCCAGCGTTTACGGTAGCGGAGTGACCGCTATTGACTGGGTTGCGGTAGTAAACCACGCGATCGCCCAAGCTGCGGACATATTCTTCGGTACCGTCCGTGGAACAGTCATCTGCTACTACCACTTCGCAGGGCATCGTTTGTGCCAGCGCTGATTCAATCGCCCGTCGTAGCAGCGGTAAACGATTATAGGTTGTAATTACGATGCTAAATTTCAGCATATAGAGCAGCTCCTGAGCCGTTATAAAGTTATTTGTTATCAGCGCAGCTTTCTACTTAAGCCACAAAAGTCAGGTACTTTTTCAATCCGTTCGTTTACTTTTTCAGCCCTTAGGGGGATGAATTAGCCGATTTTACTTACGTAAGTACACTAACATCTACCCGTAGATAGAGAATAGACTTGCAAAATTTATCCGTATAAACACTTATCTTAAGCAATTTTTTTGAAGAAAGCATCAAGATAAGGTGAAGAAAATGTATATCCCGGATAATCTTCTTAAAGTTTTCGTAAAGATATCGGCAACTCGCTATCAATTCATCGGTTTGTATCATTAAATACAAACAAATTTCACAAAAGACGCGATCGCTCGGAAACCCGATTCTACAGTATCAACCATGAACTCACCGTGCTTTTAGGGATGATAACTTCGGCAGGTTTTGGGGAACTCAGTTAAGGAAAGAAGTTTCTATTGCTGTTAGAGACGCTGCCGCCAGTGAGTCGGAGCGATGTCCCATCATCTGCTTTTACAGGCAGCTATAGTGGGAAAAGTGCCAAAGCCTACAGCACGCTGCGCTTACCGCGTAGCGATACTTGTAGGGGTTATCGTCGCCTAACCATCATGAGCGAATTCCCAGATTTTTCCGATTTAGGCTATCAAATCGAAAGAGAGCTAGGGCACAACCCTTGCGGGGGTCGAGTTACTTACCTGGCAAGCCGTACCAATACACAGCAGCGCGTCGTTATCAAGCAATTTCAGTTTGCCCAGTCGGGTGCCCGCTGGTCAGACTATCAAGCTTACGAGCAAGAAATTAAGGTGCTACAGCAGCTGAACTCACCCAGCATTCCCCAGTACCTCGATTCCTTTGAAACTCCCACTGGCTTTTGCCTGGTTCAAGAATATAAACCGGCTCCCTGTGTCTCTACATCGCGTCACTTTACCCCAGAGGAAGTCAAGCAAATTGCCATTGCCCTGTTAGAAGTTTTAGTCTACTTACAACAGCAAAATCCCCCGATTATTCATCGAGATATTAAGCCGGAAAATATCTTAGTGGATGAACAACTGAAGGTTTACCTGGTAGATTTTGGCTTGGCTCGCATCGGAGGTGGGGAAGTCGCCGCCAGCAGTACCGTCAAAGGCACGTTGGGATTTATGCCGCCAGAACAGGTGTTCAATCGCCAACTCACCCAAGCATCTGACTTATATAGTCTCGGCGCGACGCTGATTTGCTTGCTCACCCAAACCAAATCTACGGAAATTGGCAATTTAGTTGATGAAGCTTATCGGATCGATTTTAAGCAGATGGTGCCGCATCTGAGTCGGCAATTTGTAGACTGGCTCTCAAAAATGACGGCACCCAGCCTCAAAAATCGCTTCGAGCGTGCAGTGGATGCCCTAGAAGCTCTGAGGTCGATTGGTGTTCGCCGCCGCGTACTCAAGCCAAGTGATATTGTCCACTATGCCAAGGCATTCGGAACTCTAGACCGTCCCACAAAAACTAAGATTCTTGCCGCTGGATTAGTGTTAACATCCCTGGGGTTTGCCACGGTCAAAGACAGACCCAGTTTAGTTAAAGCGGATCTCGTCAGGCAGTTGTTGGAAACTAACCACTGTGACAGATGCGACTTAAGCTATGTTCATCTGAGTCGAGCCGATTTGAGTAACGCCTATCTAACGGGTGCCAACCTTCGAGATGCCTATCTCAGGGGTGCTAACCTCATCGGTGCCGACTTGACGGGTGCCGACCTCAGGAATGCTTACTTGGCAGTTGCCGATTTAACCATTGTTAAGTTCAGGGGTGCCAACCTCGAAGGTGCCGACCTCCAGGATGCTTACTTGGGGAGTGCCGACCTGAGAGGAGTCAAACTCAGGGATGCCAATCTGGAAGCGGCTGACCTTGAGGGTGCCGACTTGACGGGTGCTGACCTCAGGGGAGCGAACCTCAAAGATGCCAACTTAGAGGGTGTCACGATAACCGGAGCCAAGCTGACAGCCACCATCATGCCCGATGGCTCGGTTCATCGATAGCTTAATGCAAGTGGTTCCAACGAGCAATCTGGATGATAGCAAAAACAGAGCGATCGCATCCGTTACTTTTGCAGCCATCTGTTATAAAAGACTCACCACCTACATCTATCGATAGGTAGGCTCATGGGTAATTTAGCAGACTTTTCTAGCCAAGGCTATCAAGTAGAACGAGAGCTAGGACAAAATCGCGCCGGGGGTCGAGTCACTTATCTGGCAACGAGTCTGGCAACGAGGGAAAAAACCCATCAGCACGTTGTGATTAAGCAGTTTCAGTTTGCCCAATCCGGTGCCAGCTGGTCAGATTATGATGCTTACGAGCAAGAAATTCAACTACTGCGCTGTCTGAATCATCCCAACATTCCCCAGTACCTTGATTCCTTTGAAACTCCCACTGGCTTTTGCCTGGTTCAAGAATATAAACCCGCTTCCTCCCTGTCTGCGTCACGTCACTTTACCCCACAGGAAGTCAAGCTAATTGCCGTTGCCCTGTTAGAAGTTTTAGTCTACTTACAACAGCAAAATCCCTCAATTATCCATCGAGATATTAAGCCGGAAAATATCTTAGTGGATGAACAATTGAAGGTTTACCTGGTAGATTTTGGCTTGGCTCGCATTGGAGGTGGGGAAGTCGCCGCCAGCAGCACCGTCAAAGGCACGTTGGGATTTATGCCGCCAGAACAGGTGTTCAATCGTCAACTCACCCAAGCATCTGACTTATATAGTCTCGGTGCAACGCTGGTTTGCTTGCTTACCCAAACCAAATCCACTGAAATTGGCAATTTAGTTGATGAAGCTTATCGGATCGATTTTAAGCAGATGGTGCCAAAACTGAATCCACAGTTTATCCGCTGGTTGGAAAAAATGACGGCACCCAACTGTAAAAATCGCTATCCCAATGCGGTCACTGCTCTGGAAGCACTCAAGCCGATTGATGTAGTCCGCCGTACCACAATTCCCAAGATTCTCCTGCGTCCTACAAAACAAGGGGTGCTGGCAGCTGTAGCATTGCTAACCCTAAGTTTTGTCACTCTCAACACCGTGACTCGTCTATTCCAAGAACATCAAATCACGCAGTTGAGAAAACAGCACCTTCGGCAGTTGCTCAAAACAAAACAGTGTCGAGGATGCGATTTAAGCGGTGCCAACTTAGCTGGAGCAAGTCTGAATGGTGCCGACTTAAGCGAAGCCAAGTTGATAAAAGCGAACCTGAAGGGTGCTGAACTCAGAAATGCGACGTTGAATCAGGCAAACCTCGCGGGTGTATCCCTAAGCAGTGCTGACCTGAGGGGAGCCAGTTTAGTTGAAGTGCAGTCAAGTTCGGGTCAATCAAGCCGAAGTGATTGTGCCGATTTTAAAGATGCCAACTTGAGCCAAGCTAACTTAAGTGAAGCTAATCTGGGATGTGCCTCCCTATACAATGCCAACCTGAGCAGTGCCGAACTCAGCGGTGCTGACTTAACAGGCGTTGACCTGAGGTATGGCAATTTGAGAGGAGCAACTCTGAAACTGGTGCGCCTCCAGACTGCTAATCTAGGCAGCGCCAGCCTCACAGATGCTAACTTAAGCGGTGCTGACTTAGGGGGTGCTAACTTAAGGAACGCTAACTTAAGTAGTGCCAATCTTAATGATGCAGCTTTAGTGGGTGCCAGCTTATACGGTGCCGACCTCAGTGGTGCCAACCTTGCTCATGCCAACCTCAGCAATGCCAATCTCAAAGAGGTCAACCTCAGCGGTGCCAACCTCAGCGGTGCCAATCTCAAAGATGCAAACTTAAGCTTGAGTCAGCTATTCGGTGCCAATTTAATCGGTGTAAACCTAGAGTCGGCTGATTTGAGTTTTGCTAAGCTGACTGGGTCCAACCTCAGCCGCGCCAACCTAAAGTTTGCTAATTTGAGTTATGCCACTCTAACGCAGTCTAATCTGAGAGGTGCCAATCTCAACCAAGTGAATCTGAGTCAGGCGAACCTGAGCCAAGCAAACCTGGAGTATGCTGACCTGAGTTACGCTAACTTAAAACAGACTAACTTGAGCCGTGCCAACTTGAACCAGACCAAGCTACACCAGACTGACCTGACAAACACAAGAATGCCCGATGGTAGCATTCACAAGTAATCAACATTTAAGTTGACTGAACCCATTACTTAAGCTCTGGATGCGCTGCTACAGAGGGTGGAGGAGTCACCATCTGGTTAATCGTAGAAATCATCTGGTACAAGCGCCCCAAATCCCGTTGGTTGAAGTACAAAACCAGACGAGGTAAATCCAATGTTTCATCGACTGCTTCTTGGGGTAATGCCTGAGTTTTTTCAATTCTTCCCTTCACCAAGATGTCGCTGAAATCAGCATTCAGCTGTTCAACCGCTGCATCCGATATTTCCGACTTAAGACGCAGAACAAATTTATCCTCAACATAACGGCTGGAGTGATAAACCCGGTAAAAGCGATTGATCGCTTCACAAGCGACATCTAAGTTATCTGTAATGGTATACAGGTTTGGATCGTCATGACTCACTAAACCGGGTTCGACTAAATGCTTGCGAACATAAGCATCCCAGGACGACCAGTAATCGCCGCCAGGACGGTCAATTAAGACCATCGGCACAGGACCATATCTTCCCGTCTGGCAAAGCGTCAAACACTCCAAGGCTTCATCCTGCGTGCCAAAGCCACCGGGAAAGAGAGCGATCGCATCGCTTTCTCGCAAGAAAAACAGCTTCCGGGTGAAAAAATACTTAAAAGGAATCAGCTTGGGGTCGCCTTCAATAAACGGGTTTGCTCCCTGCTCAAAAGGTAGCTGAATATTCAAACCAAACGATTTTTCAGCTCCCGCGCCTTCGTTTCCCGCCTGCATAATCCCCCCACCGGCACCCGTCATCACCATATAACCGAGCTGGGTGACACGGCGAGCAAACTCAACCGCCATGAGGTATTCGGGACTATCAGAGGCAAGGCGAGCCGAACCAAAAATCGTTACTTTGCGGACGTGTCGATAAGGATAAAAAACTTGAAATGCCCGCTCCATATCTTGCATAGAAGCGCTCAAGATTTTCCAGTCCAGCCGGTCGATTTCCTCTCCAGCCAGTCGCACCAGCACTGACAGCGCCCGTTGTATCCATTTTCCGTGTTTCAGGTTCGGTAGCTGGTGAATTAGATCGGCTACGTCTGATTGCAGTGACTCAAGGGCATTAGAAGGAGGAGTGATGGTCATAATTTATGCAAGCACCAGCGGCACTCTATTCTAACGGGATTCGCCCCAGCATCGCCGCTACTGGTATCATCCTATACGATTTTCTCCCCAACCGGCTTTCAGCGCCTGTCTAACAGAAAGGTTGAAGCTTCCATTAAGGGGGCGGAACTCCTCAAAAAAACCCGTTTTCTACAAGAAAACGGGTTTTTTCAGATCGTGCATATCTTTCGTTATTTAAAACAACCTACTGAATAGTTCAAGAAGGCGAGTAAAAAAGACAAATGACAAGCAGAACTGTCAACTCAACTTAGAGAGTCTGGGTTGATAAGCAGCGATTTCCCGCAAAAATAGGTAACTATGCTGACGGTTTATCCATTCTTGCTGGGAAAAAGTTGGTTAGAGATACTTTTCCAAAGTATTTGCCAAAGTGGTTTTGGGAACCGCTCCCACCACCATATCCACCCGTTGACCGCCTTTAAAAATCATGAGCGTGGGAATGCTGCGAATCCCATACTGGCTGGCAACGTTAGGGTTTTCATCGGTATTGAGTTTGACTACTTTTACTTGACCGTCGTACTGCTGGGCAATTTCATCCACCACAGGCGCAACCATCCGGCAAGGTCCGCACCAGGGTGCCCAGAAATCTACTAGAACGGGAACTTCACTGTCAAGTACTTCTTGTTTAAACGAAGCGTCTGTAACTTGTGCGGCTGATGACATGCCTAGAAATCCTTAAGCGTAACAGTTTCTAATTTTTAGCAAATTCTACCATAGGCAAAACAGACATTTTCTGACTCAAAAGGTATACATTTAGACATAATTGACGAGTCAGTGGGTTTGACTGCTGGCTGGCTGGCGGTGATTTTAACCCCAAAAAAGGAACCGCCCGAACAGTAGTCCGGGCGGAGTGTGGTGTGAGGAGTGAACGGAAACATTCGTCTCCGCTTTCTCTATTCTAAGCGACAGCTTTAGATTTTCCAGCCCTCTAAGCAGGAGTCCGGAATTTCTTAAGGAACGCAAATGAGTCAGTGAGTTTATTTACCCATTCCCAACTGCTGTGCTTTCTGGTAGACCTTCCCTTCGGTCAGCAAAGAGGGTGCGATAACGACTTCAACTTGCTGCATCTCCTTGATATCTTTGGCTCCCAGCGTGCCCATACTGGTTCTCAAGGCTCCCAGCAGGTTATGGGTGCCATCATCCAGACCAGCGGGGCCGCGCAGGATTTGTTCGCACGTTCCCGTCGTGCCGACGCGAATGCGTGTACCACGAGGGAGAACGGGGCTAGGTGTTGCCATCCCCCAATGATACCCCCGTCCGGGTGCTTCTTTGGCTCTGGCAAACGGAGAACCAATCATCACGCCGTCAGCACCGCAGGCAAGCGACTTGCAGATATCGCCGCCAGTGATTAAACCGCCATCGGCAATCACGGGGACATAGTTGCCAGTTTCGTGGAAATAGTCATCGCGAGCGGCTGCACAGTCGGCAACCGCGGTTGCTTGGGGAATCCCTACTCCCAAAACGCCGCGAGAGGTACAAGCGGCACCGGGACCAATCCCCACCAGCACGCCAGCGGCACCCGCCTTCATTAAGTTCAGCGTCACGTCGTAGGTGACGCAGTTCCCTAAAATGACCGGGATGGGCATTTCTTGACAGAAGTGAGCCAAATCCAGGGGTGTCACTGACTCAGGCGAGAGGTGAGCGGTGGAAACCACCGTCGCTTGCACAAAGAACAAGTCTGCACCCGCTTTTGCCACCGCTGCGCCGTACTTTGTCGCTCCCGCTGGTGTGGCGCTGACGGCTGCGATGCCGCCTTGTTGCTTAATTTCTTGAATCCGTCGTTCGATTAATTCTTCCTTAACGGGTTCTGCATAGAGTTCTTGCATCAGCGCGACAAACTCTTCTTTGCCCACAGAGGCGATGCGATCTAAAATCGGCTCTGGGTTTTCATAGCGAGTTTGAATTCCTTCTAAGTTGAGGACGCCTAATGCCCCCAGTTGAGAGAGTAAAACTGCCATGCGGACATCTACTACCCCATCCATCGCACTGGCAATAATCGGTATTTCTCGCTCGATGCCGCCGATGCGCCAGCGGGTATCTGCCAAACTGGGGTCTAGTGTCCGATTTCCAGGCACTAGCGCGATTTCATCGATGCCATATGCTCGGCGAGCTGTCTTACCCCGCCCAATTTGAATATCCACTCTTAACTTCCCGTTCCCAAGACTATTTAAGTTAGAGTATCAAATTCAATGGGGAATTTGTTTGGGGCGGGTGGTCAAGTTAGTTTGGGCGATCGCATCCTTGGTTGAGTCTAGTGGGATTATGGAGCGATCGCTTCTTTGTTTCAGGTTCAGTGATTTCTCGTGTTTATTTTCATCCTCATCATTTTCGTTGTTGTTGAGCATCTGGGACAGGTAGCCGAGAATCGCTGCACCTGTGGCAATCCCGCAGATACACTGCTGACTCAACGGGGAGAAGAGGTAACGGAGATGAGCGCAAAAATGCAAATGGAATGCTAAATCGCTTGGTGCAAAAGCTACGAAATCACCATTACTTTGTGTAGAGGGATGCCCTAGAACTACTGGTGCAAGGGAAAGGGGCATGAAGTTTGCAAAAGCGCGAACTGACAAGTCAGCGCTTCGCTATCGCATTCTCAAAAAAGCGCTCAGCACCGATTATTTTGTACAAAGTTCACATCATTAGACCTCTTGCATGAATCAAGAAAATGAGCCAAAAGTAGGTAAGCGTTACTGAATCTGCTCATGCTCTACCAACAGTTGAAAGTCCTCAATCCGAGCGCCTTCAGACGGGCG
>NZ_JAMPJY010000038.1:0-59707 GCF_039961875.1 Trichocoleus sp. ST-U2
CTCAAATTCTTCTACTTTGAGTCCAGTCAAGCTTTGAAACACATGAGGTTTATTGTGGATAGCGCCGTAGCTCAACATCGTAAACACCTCGGTCTTCGAGCAACAACCCTTCACTTCTAAACTACTCTATTTCCGATTAAGTCTAATATCACCATTGTTCCTGCGGGGGGAGCACCTCACATACCTTATTTGGTGTATCTGGCTCGTGGACGGGATGTTGTCCAGCCAGCGGTAATTGTTCTGCTGGACAGCGATCAAGGTGGCAATGACGCGAAGAAAAATTTGAATAGAGGTGGTCCAAAGAGGAAGCAGTTACTAAAGGAAAATTTTATCCTTCAGATTGGTGATTTGGCTGGTGAAGCTGAGCTGACTCTTCCTAAAGGCATTGAACCGATAGAAATAGAAGACCTTATCCCATTACCAATTTGTGTGAGGGCGGCTGGCATCTATGCACGAGAAGTGTGCGGAGCCACTGATAGCGACGTTGCTGCAATTACAGAGGATGCCATATTAAAAAAATTGACAGATGGTAAGACTGTTTTTGAAGCGATAGAAGCTTGCTTTGAAGAGCTTTCTAAGGATGGACTTCATATTGAAAAAGTTGGATTTGCCAGAAGCGTAATCGGGACAATTACTAAACTGTCTAAAGAGGAAACTTCTCGTAAAACAAATTTTACTAACGGTCTTAATAAATTTGAGGAGAACTTCAAAATTATATTCCGCCGTATCGACAGAATGAAGCGGGATGCCGAGCGGGAGCGTACAGACGAACGTGTTTCCCAGAAGATTGATCGTCTTAAAGAGAACTTTCTTAAGGATCACCCAGTATGTGCAAACCGTGAAGATGCAATAGTTCTTCTTGAAGACATAGAATCGATGTTAGATGACAGTTTTGAGTGTGATGCCATTAAGTTAAAAATTCAAAATCTTCGCCGCGATTATAAACTTGAGGCTGATATGGTCAAACCGGTTGACAACTATGAGAAGTTCAAAGAAGGTCTAGAACAAATTAAGTACGCAGGACGAATTGCTAGCCAGGAAAGTCAAGAAGAAGAATGAATTAGTCCGCTTTAAAGTCTACAAAAGCTGAGCGGGTTTGCTTGTGTCCAATGCCAATTTATTTTCATATGCCAATTTATTTTCATACTATTGGCACAATATTGTCCTCGGTGTGTTGGTATCTTGAAAAGAAGAGGAGTGCGATCGCTCTCCCGGATTACTTGGCATCAATAGCGATTTGGGGAATACTTCATCTAGATTCTCGTTGACGATAGTGGATTTCCAGACGCGATCGCTACCGTTGCTGGTTACGGCTTGATTTTTACCTTTAGTATGAGTCACTGACTTAAGCCTGAAGCTCGTAGGCTGGATTTCCTTCGACGAACCCAGCCAAACCCTTTGAAATGTTGGGTAACGCTTAGTCGCACGGAACAAACTTACGAATTCTCGCATTTCTCCTTATGTCAGTGCCATTTCTCTATAAACGCTCACCGCTACAAATAGCTTAATACTCAGCATAACTGGTTGTTTTTATCTATAAATATTTAGTAAAGATTGTCTATAAAAAAATAAAGATTTAGTAAAGGTACGCCTCTAATTGAAAGTTGTTTCCCTTTACTAAGCTTGCTCTATATCTATCAGCTTTCGCTAATAGCTTATAGCAGTTATTGAAACAGTCAGTCCTTTGATAGAAGTAAGAATACGCTCTTGAGATAGAGCCATTCGTGCGTTTGCAAAAGTTATTCTGAAAACAATTCAAGCAGAAGTAGCGAATCAAACTACAACAAAGCTAAGAATTCTTTTTTGAAAGAAAGTGCGTCACGCCGACAGACTTTCAAGGTTCTATTTTATCTACATTTTTTTGGAGTTTATCAACAGCTATGACTAATCCAAAGGATTACCAAACTTATAACCGTGAAGTTCGTCAGGATTCTTACAATGACGCTAACGGTCATACTCACACCAACGTAACGCGAACAGAAGAAACAGTTAATAATGGCGTTGTTAAGCCTAACGCTGACTCCTACCGGGATGGTTACGTTAGCGGTCGAGTCTCTGAGCGCAGCTACCAAGAAGAGAATTTAGCTGTTCGGGATAATAACAATGCGGCGAGTGGCTTAGTAATTGGCTTGCTCCTGACTTCGCTGGTAGGCTTGGCCGCTGGTACTTGGTTCTTTTTAAACCAACGGAATGAGGCACCCGCTCCGGTTATCCCAAATATTGTGGTTCCTAGACAACCAGATGCCAAGCCAGCTCCTGAAGCGAAGCCAGCTCCTGAAGCAAAGCAAGCTCCTAGAAAAGAAACCACGATCATTGAAAGAACTAGGGATGTTTTGGTTCCAGTTCCTCAACAGCAAGCTCCGGCACCTCAACAGCAGGCTCCGGCACCTCAACAGCAAGCTCCGGCACCTAACATCAACATTACTGTGCCCAATGCTGAGCCAAAGCAGCCTGAGGCTCAACAAGCACCTTCGACACAAACTGCTCCCACACAGTCCGAAAGTGAGAGCGATCGCACTCCAGCTCAAGACGAATCGAGTGCAACAGATTCAACATCCAGCAGTCAACAAAACCCTGCTGCCGATAGTCCGGATGGTTCGGCTCAGTAACAGCCATAAAAAAGCCGCGATCGTCCCACTTCAAGCGTTAATATTTTGAAGAAGAATAGCCTCAAAGCCATTCACTTTGAGGCTATATTTTATGTTTGGTAAAATACCCACCTAAAGAATGACAATCAGCTTTACTACCCACCCCTCACATAGTTGATGAAGCAGGGGGAGAGTTTTCATGGTGGGTTATTTCTGCCGAGCTGGTCTAGTTGCGACGTGAAGTAAGCTGCTGTTGAGTACAAGCACTTTTATAGAAAGCTTGAAACCAAGACTTCTACCTGATTGCGTGACAATTCATTGCGACCATCAACAATTTGACAATTGGGCAAATAAATATGTATTTAACACACCCAAGCCGGGAAAAACAGCTAAAATTTTAATCTAATTTTTTTAACAGATGTCTATGAATAACTCCTCTAACTTCGTAATGCTAAAGAGTGCGGAATGGAAGTTTTGGTTAGGCTGGATTGCTTTATCTACTATAGGTAGTTTGCTTGGGATTGTTGCTGGCTTTTTTGTAACACTTTTGACTGGAGGTTTTGGCAGCAACGGATTTCCCTTTGGCTGGACTGTTGTATGGGCTATTTTGGGTTGCTTCCAATGGTTGTTGCTGAAGCGGCGAATTAAGAGATCGAGTTTGTGGATTGCAGCGTCTGCTATAGGCGGGGCGGTAGCTTTACCAGTATGTGTGCTAGCGAGTTACTCTATATCTACAAACGCACTATCTGATTTTTTTAGTGACTTTATATCATTGGATCTAAGTAATTCGTATGAGCTTTTTAGCCTATCTAAGATAGGTGCAATAAATGAAGCAATTGTTGGAACTGCACAATGGTTGTTGCTGAAGCGGCAGATTTCGAGAGCGGGTTGGTGGATTCCAGTTTCTGCTTTAGGCGGGGCAATGATTCTACCTCCGATTAGTGCTGCGATTAAAGGTTTAGCTTTGGTTTTGATGTTTCGGCAGACAACATCAAAACCAGATAGCTATATTCAAGAATGACCAATAATTCGCTAACGCACAGTCTTCGTTACGCTACTCCAACTAACTTAGCACTGAGATCCCACAGCTTTTGAGCTTTGTTATCATCGCTGGCTTCGTCAGAAACCTCTTGCACAAAAGACTGACGACCGGGTTTCTGGCGATTTCCCCAACTCCAATACATCCCGGATTCCTTGTATTCAGGATCGGCAACAATCGCTGCAACCCTTTCCCCTGCCAACTCCTGAGACACGTATCCCCCAGTGATGTTCTTTTGAAACAGCGGGAAGATTTTCCGAAACAGAGGATAGTGGTTGCGGAACAGAGGTGTATCTGCAACGCATCCCGGATAGAAGGAGTTAAAGGTGATGCCTGTTGAAGAGTGATAGCGCCGATGCAGTTCCCGCATAGTCAAAACATTGCAAAGCTTGCTATCTTTGTACGCTTTGCCTGGTTTAAACTTCTTGCCGTTAATCATCGCAATCGGTTCTTTGAAACCAGCTTCAAAGCCTTGGAGATTGCCTAAATCTGGAGGTGCTGGAATCGGAATCTTACCTCCCAACTCCTTCGGATTCGCCGTCACAGTTCCCAAAATCACAAGTCTGCGATCTGGATAAGAGGACTTTTTCAGATCCTCCAGCATCAAGTTGCACAGCAGGAAATGACCGAGGTGATTCGTCGCCACACTCAGTTCATAACCTTCTGCGCTCCGCATAGGTTCTTTTAATAAAGGTAGATAAACTGCGGCATTGCACACCAAAGCGTCCAAGGACTTGCCGCTGGCTCTGAAGTTATTCACGAACTGGCGAACGCTCTCCAAAGAAGCTAGGTCAATTTGCATGAGGGTGTAGCTGTCTTGGGGAATTTCCACCGTTTCGGCAGCTTTTTTCCCCTTCTCCAAATCCCGACAAGCCATCACTACGTGCCATCCCTTTTTGGCAAGCGCTTTTGCACCGTACAAACCAACCCCTGACGAGGCACCCGTGATTACAACTGTTGGCTTCCGATGTGATTCCATTGTGTTTAGACTCCGTTGACCGCCGTTAACTGTCTCTAGGATCTAGGATTTTACACCACTGGGTCATCAGCTCTTATTTTTCGAGGTGTGCTGTTATGAGTATCTTGGGGAAAGTTTTCTATCCATACTGGTTTTGCAATCGTTCATCAACAACACCAATTCAGTAGCGATCGTACCAACAATTTTGTAACTACCTGGCGATCGCGTACTTAACTTGCTAATACCATTTAGCAAGTCAAGCGACGCGAACTTCGCCAAATTTAGCTTTATCTAATAGCTCTGTTTTACTTAGAGCGTTCAGCGTAGCGATTACCGTTTAACAGACTTTGAAGAATAAGCCCTGAGTTGATGAAAAGTACCCCAACCATTCCATTGTCCGTCCGGTGGTTCCCAATATTTGACATATCTCGCAGCAGTCGGTTTGATTGCAACATCAATATCAAGTTTATTGAAAACAGTTGTTGGAGAGTAAGGATGAACAAGGTTGGAAACTAACTGCCAAGACTTGTTATCTGTTGATACTTCGACTCGAAATGTCAAGGAATTCTTAAACGCACCATCCCAATCGATGTTGTAGCCGACTCCATTAAGTTGATAAACGGAACCTAAATCCACGATTTGAAAGGTGCCTTTACCATTATTCGTTTCATTTCCCCATCGACCTAGCTGTGGATAATTTGTTGTTGTTTTGTAATCCACACTATCATTGGCATTGGCCCAACTTGGGTAAGTAATTCCTCCAGCTCTTGCAATCACCTGTTTGTTCGCAGCAACGTTAACCCCTGGAAAGTTAAGTTTTTTTGCAGCAACTTTAGCTTCTCGATCGGGTTGAGCTTTTGATGGAACTGGGGAGGAGTTTTTTAAGTCTTGTGTAGATTTAGAACAACCAATTAGCGTGAAAGCGACAAGAAAAGCAAAGGCAGATATTTTAACACTTTGTATTCTCATTTTATGTCTCAATTAGCTTTTCGCAAAATCTAATTCGCATTTACCTGCATAGATACTTTCTATCTATTTCGTAGGAAAATGTAAATAAAATCTTATTGGTTCTTATTAGGTTGGAGTAATCAAAAGCTCGGTTGGGCCAAAGCAGCCGCGTGGTGAGCGAAATGATCGCCGATAAATGAGGCAATGAAATAGTAACTGTGATCGTAACCAGGTTGTTTGCGGAGAGTCAGGGGATGATTTACCTCTGCACAAGCTTGTGCAAAAACGTCGGGTTGCAATTGTTCGCCTAGAAATTGATCGGCATCTCCCTGATCTATCAAAATGGGCAATCTTTCGGCAGCAGATTTAATTAAATGCATCGGATCGTAAGCTAGCCAGTCAGATTTATTGCCGCCCAAATAATTCTGAAACGCTTTTTGTCCCCAGGGAACCAGGCTGGGGGTAACAATCGGAGAAAAGGCGGAGACACTTTTAAACATTCCGGGATTTTTCAGGGCGATCGCTAAGGCACCATATCCGCCCATTGAATGTCCGAAAATGCCCCGAATTGCCATGACGGGGAAATTTGCAGCGATCGCTTCCGGCAGTTCTGAAACTACATAGTCATACATCCGATAATGCTTTGCCCAAGGCATTTGCGTTGCATTGACATAGAATCCCGCACCTGTTCCCAAGTCCCAGCTATCTTCTTCTCCAGGGACATTACAGCCGCGTGGACTGGTATCGGGAGCAACCACAATTACACCGTATTGCGCTGCAAATTGCTGTGCGCCTGCTTTACTGATGAAATTTTGTTCTGTGCAAGTTAGTCCACTCAGCCAATAGAGTACCGGACACGATTGGCTTTCAGCTTGGGGTGGAAGATAAACTCCAAAATTCATCTCGCAGTCGAGTACCGCAGAGTGATGGCGGTAGACAGATTGCCAACCCCCAAAACTCCGGTTGCGGCTGACTAAGGTGAGGTTTTTCGGGACGGGTTGGTTCATAACTGATAATGCTGAATCATACTAAGTTCTGCGCGATCGAGAAGAACCCCACCCCCAGCCCCTCCCCGCCTGCGGGGAGGGGAGACATAGCCGCAGGCTATGGCGGGGTGGGGTTCTCTTAATTATGGGCAAGCCGGACATGATATTACGAATATAGAATCACAGAACGAATGCTCTTACCCGCGTGCATCAAATCGAATGCCGTGTTAATTTGCTCTAGTGGCATCGTCTGAGTAATGAATTCATCAAGTTTAATTTCGCCTGCAAGATATCGTTCTACATAACCGGGAAGTTGCGATCGCCCTTTGACTCCGCCAAAGGCAGAACCCCGCCACACGCGCCCCGTAACCAGTTGGAACGGACGAGTGCTAATTTCTTCTCCTGCACCCGCGACCCCAATAATCGTGGATTCTCCCCAACCTTTATGACAAGCTTCCAGGGCAGCTCGCATCAAATTGACATTGCCGATGCACTCAAAGGTATAGTCAGCACCGCCATCCGTGAGTTCGACAATCACTTGCTGAATTGGCTGCTCGTAGTCTTTGGGATTGATGCATTCTGTCGCGCCTAACTGCATTGCCAATTCAAACTTACTGGGGTTGATATCTATGCCAATAATCCTCCCTGCTTGAGCCATTACGGCTCCCTGAACGACGCTTAACCCAATTCCCCCCAAACCAAACACCGCAACCGTTGAGCCTGGTTCTACTTTCGCTGTGTTCAATACAGCACCAATGCCTGTAGTAACGCCACATCCTAAGAGACAGACTTTTTCTAACGGTGCGGCTTTGTTAATCTTGGCGATCGCAATTTCGGGCAATACGGTGTATTCGCTGAACGTACTGGTGCCCATATAGTGATAGATAGTTTCACCGTTCTTGCTGAAACGGCTAGTTCCATCGGGCATCAATCCTTTGCCTTGCGTGGCGCGAATTGCCTGACACAGATTGGTTTTTCCAGACAGACAAAACTTGCATTCCTGACACTCTGGGGTATACAGCGGAATTACATGGTCGCCTGGTTGCACGCTGGTGACGCCAGCACCCACTTCCTCCACAATCCCGCCGCCTTCATGCCCCAAAATCGTTGGGAAAATGCCCTCTGGATCTTTACCAGACAGCGTAAATGCATCCGTGTGGCAAACGCCTGTGGCAACAATCCGAACCAGAACCTCTCCAGCTTTTGGCCCTTCTAGGTCAATTTCTTCAATTTCTAAGGGCTTTCCAGTTTCCCAAGCGATCGCCGCGCGTGTTTTCATCGTGACTTCCTGCCAATTTTGCCTAGCACCCTATCATCCGGAATTTTGCCAGAGATAGCCAGAGCTGTAATTCTTACTTTAGCGATCGCGGTTCGTTTCGCGGGTATAAAGTGACCCAGAAGCTATAAAAATACGTTTGTAAACGCCCCCTCAATCCAAACGTTGGTTGAATAAGCCGACTTTCTCACTTGTGGCTTAGGATAGGCTTGCAAAATTCCTACTTCGGGTAATTAAGGATGCGGCACAAAAAAAGTTTGTGGTGGATCTTGGGAGGATTGGGAGGAAGTGCGATCGCTATCTTTGCCTTACTCAATTTCTCCCACTGGCATCGTCTGCGTAGCTATGAGAAGATTCCTGACTTGAGGGCTGTGCAATGGAATGGTAAAAACTTAGCCGGTGCCGATTTCTCCCGCCAAGTTTTCCGAGAGGCAGATTTATCGGAGGCAAATCTGCGACGGGCAAACCTCCAAGGGGCAGACTTCTCTGGTGCCGCTACTCGCCTGATTGACACTGACCTGCGCCAAGCCAACTTAACCAATGCTTTACTCTCCGGTACTCAGGCTACCAGAGCCAATTTCTCTGGGGCAATCTTGCGTGAGGCAGACTTAAGCAACGCTAGCCTGAATGGTGCCCGTTTTAGAGATGCTGATTTGCAGGGAGCGAATTTGATTGGGGCAAAACTGGTAGGGGCTGACTTCAGCGAAGTGAAGCACGATCCGGCTTATCTCGATCGAGCGGATTTGACCGATACGGGTATTACAGGATTTCGCGATACACGGCTTTGCAACGCCACTATGACAAATGGTGCAATTTCTAAACAGGGTTGCTTTTGGCCTTCCTACGATTTGAAAAAAGCAGCGCAAGCTCAAGATTGGCGCTGGATGGATTCGGCAACTAGTTATCTATTTAAAGAGGCAGTGATTCCTGGGGATGCCAAGGCACTTGAGCAGACTGTAGACGAGATTACACCCGAACAAATCCGGGCAATGCCCTGTAAACATCTCAAAACCCTAGATCAACTTTGGCGTCAAGCAAGTGGCGATCGCTTTGGGTTCGCCATTCAGCGGCGAATTTGGGAAAGTTCTCCAGTGAATCGAGATTACACCAAGTTCGGAGAAGCTGTGGGATGGAAGCAAAACGGAACTTGGCTCAAATTTAATGATTTAAAGGCTAAAGAGTCCGCTTCCAATGGCAGTGTTCTCCCAATCGGTCATTTTCCCTGGCACTCTTGGCAAGTTCTGGAACCTACTAAGACCGAGCCTACTCGCTTTCGCCGTGTGGGATTTGGGGAATGGATGGCACGAGTTAAAGCCTGTGGAATTTGAGCGGCTCCCAGTCGTTAATCTCAAACGCCTTCAAGTGATGTTCCGACGAGTCCCTAATGGTTCCGAAATTGCCAAAACTTGCTCTTGTCAATTCGGAGTCGTTATGAGCGTGGTTAATTTAACGAAGTCATTAAGAGTTTGACTTAAACAAGGTTAAGTAAGGATATCTATGAGCGATCGCGAAAAGTTGACCACAGCCACAGGTTGCCCAATTGCTGATAACTAGAATTCCCTAACGGCTGACCCGCGTGGTTTTCTGTTGATGCAGGATGTGCAGCTTCTAGAACAGATGCAGCAGTTCTATATCGATATTGTTACTCATCACAGCACTCTCTCGGCTTTATTTTGTCATCGCAGTCGCGACCCTCTTACTGAGGATGACTTAAACGTATAGCAGTTTATAATCTATCCAACTAAACCACCGCATTGAGATTAAGCGCTGATTGATTCACCATTTGCATCCCAATTTTAGTTTGCTCTAAACCACTTGCTGTTTCTACCGATCCTTGTTTCAAATTATTCATCACTTCTACCACTTGCTCAATCGCCAGAGCTTGCTGCTTAGCAGTGAGAGAAATTTGCTGACTGCGTAACACAACATCATTAATTGCTGCTATTGAGTCCTGTTGATTGTTTAAAACAACTTCCTCAATCGCTTGAATTACGCTACCATACGCTTCCAACACAATATCATTAATTGCTTGGGTAACATTTGTAGAAGACTCTAAGACAACATCATTAATTGCTTGAGCCACTTTAGCAAAAGCATCGGCTGTTTCTCTAGACATTTCAATAGTTTCATCGGCATTCTTCTTCCCTCGTTCCGTCACTACCACTGTTAAATTTATTGCCTTTTGAATATCGGAAATCAGCGTATTAATCTTTTCTGCTGATTTTTTGCTTTGGTCGGCTAATTTGCGAATTTCGCTAGCAATGACTGTAAAACCTTTACTGTTCTCCCCTGCACGTACAGCTTCTACTGCGGCATTTAATGCCAGCATATTTGTCTGATTAGATATTCCTGTAACTAAGGCGCTAATATTGCCAATCTGATTAGCTTGTTCGCTCAAACTCACAATATGGTCTGCGATCGCGACAACTTTTTCTTTCAATTCTGACATTCCATTTACAGTTTTTATGACAGATTGATTGCCCGATGCAGCTAAGGATAGTACCTGCCGCGAACCTGTGGCTGATGATTCTGCTAAAGCTAATACTTGATTTGCACCTTTGGTTGATGATTCTGCTAAAGCTAATACTTGATTTGCACCTTTGGTTGATGATTCTGCTAAGACTAATAGTTGTCTTGCACTTTCTAGCGATGCCTCTGCTTGTTCTGATGCTTGCCGAGCTGATGCATTTAATTCATTCATCGTTGCACAGGCTTGATTAACGGCAACAGCTTGGTTGGTTGCTATACGTTCTTGTTCTTCTACAGCAGTAGAAATTTCTGTAGAAGAACTAGCCAGCGCACTAGTCACGTCATTAATCGGTCGGACAACCTTTTTAGAAATAAACCATAAAGTAAAACAAGCTAAACCTATTGCAGCAGCAGTGCCGCCTAAAGAAATAAAATTTGATATTTCTTCGGCTCGTTTAGCTTCTTCTTTCCTTTTATCCAGTAGTTCATTTTCTATGGCAATCATTTCGCCAATCTCTTCGCGAAGATGATCCATAACTTGCTTCCCTTTACCAGAAAGCACTAAAGCTCTTAATTCTGTTTCTTTACCTGCTTTTTTTAAAGAAATAGTTTCCGCTAATTCTGAAATTTTTTCTTGAGACAAATCTTCAACATTAGCCAAATTTTCTAATTGTTTGGGGTTGTCTTGTATAAGTTTTTGTATTTCCTTGAAATCTTTATTTATTATTTCAAGAGCTTTATTATAAGGTTCCAAAAAAGTGTCTTTCCCCGTAATAATGAAACCTCTTTGCCCTGTTTCTGCATCAACTAGATTTTTTTCCAATCCCCCCAGTTTATCTTTAACTTCATAAGTGTGTGTTACCCAATCTACTGCTTCTACCAAAGTATTTGTACTGATTTTAGAAGTAATACCTATACCAACCATCAGTGCCATAATTGTCCCAAAGCCGACTTGGGTAACTTGACCGAGCTTAATTTTATTTTCCATATCTAGCTATCTCAATTAATTGCTTACTGATATATTAACAATCAGCAAGTTATTGACAACAACCGCAAAACTACGGTATTCCCTTGTTAATCTAAATTAGTCCTTAATAATTTTTAATGAGCAATATTTTTTTATAAACAGATTCAGGTTTGAGCGAGTCGAGATTAGTTTGTTTAAATTTGAGAGAACAAGTCATAGCATTTTTTTTTGATTTACAGTAAAGTTAGTAAAAAAATTAACAATTAGTAAGCAAACACGCGAATCAGCAAAGTATTTCTGTAGTTAATTGATGGGCTGAAAACTTGAGATGTAAGAGACAGTTGGTAAATAGATATGAAGCGAGTATATAGCAGGAGATCAAATAATCGATACAAGATGTAACAAATGAGTCAACCCTTTTACGAAAGTGACTTTAACGATGAGGAACCGCAACAGATTGAACCTTTGTTACTCCGTGCCAAGCCTTTTTGTAAACACTGATTTGTAAACACTGAGAGGTTAAGTTACGAGAGATTTTGAATGCTATTGTCTACCGAGCAGATAATGGAATTAAATGGCGCAATTTGCCCCGCGATTTTCCAGGGTGCCAAACAGCCTATGGCTACTATCGTTTATGTAAAATTGGACATCTGGGAGCTTTCTCAATCCAGCCTTGGTGCAGCAAGTACGAGTTAGCAAGGGACGGCAGGCTCAAGCCAGTTTAGCCATAATTATCCATTTAAGAAGAGCCTCTGTCATACTCCGACGCAGGCAAGAGCCTTTTCGGCGGTAGGCATAGGCTGTTATTGACATGATACCGAGTATCACCATACCGTAAAAGATGTATTTGACTGGCTTGAATTGACCGAATAATCATCCTGCAAACATTGGCGATCGCGCTCAAGCCGCGAGAGGATCAAAGTTGCGATCGCCTATTTCTGCTTTAGACTAACTGCCATCTAACTGGTTTGTGCGAATAAAATATCACCTAGCGATCGCTAGTCCTTCCGTTGATGGACTAATCCCCGCTAATCTCCACTAACATCTCGCCTGAGCGCAAAAGCTCCAAAGCGTCTGGCAATGTTGCACTCAAAATCTCTCGCAATCGCGTATTGGATGTATTGCCACACGTCAACCAGATAATTTGTGGCGGTACCCCGTAGCGATCGACCAAATCAACAAAATCTCTGTCCTTAGTCATAACGATCGCTCCTTGTGCTTTTGCTGCCTCGAAAATCTCAAAATCTTCAGCGTCTCTCAGACCAATATCGCGCAAGGCTACTGCTGTCACCCCAAATGTATTCGCAATCCAGGGTGCGATCGCAGGCGACAGTTGTGCATCTACCCAGATTGTCATGCCACTAGAACTGGATGATCGAGTTTACGCGCAGCGTAGGTGAGTGCTGCCTTCAAATCCTCCATTTCAAGGTCAGGCATTTCCTCCAAAATTTCTTTGGCACTTAAACCAGCCGCAAACAAGTCCAGCACATCTGATACCCGAATTCTCATGCCTCGAATGCAGGGACGACCACCACACTGTTTCGGATTAACTGTAATTCTGTCAAGCAAATTTGGCATTCGATTTCACTTCCAGATGAATCATAATTTCAGTGTGGATTGCGT
The DNA here is from genome assembly GCF_039961875.1 of Trichocoleus sp. ST-U2. NCBI lineage: Bacteria > Bacillati > Cyanobacteriota > Cyanophyceae > Leptolyngbyales > Trichocoleusaceae > Trichocoleus > Trichocoleus sp. ST-U2. The sequence continues at coordinate 12,855 of NZ_JAMPJY010000038.1, forward strand.
TTGTTCAACTTGCAAGTTAAGAAACTCTCAATATGCGATCGCAATCGGTTTCGTGCCTTTAGCTATCTTAATGTGGAGATAGCAATTTCACTTTGGCAATAATATTGGGCTTAGCGAATATCTTTCCAGCACTTAACTTTCACAATTCAAGAAAAAACTTTACTACAGACGCTTTTATATCTAGATCAGGATGTTCTTCACCAGTGGTAATGACTTTTAGTTTATTGTCATATAAGTCTACAAACTCAAAGCTACAGAAACCGTAACCAGTACCTGATGAAGAATCAATCTCCCAATAGCCTCTCTCCCAAAAGACAGAACCGTTTCCATCCTGAATATTAGGATTTTCGCCATAACTCCAATGTTTCATATAAGGCTGCCATCCAGCCTCTATTAAGCGTTTTCTTGCGGTGTCATAGGTGAGTCCATAAAGGTTAGGAATGGGAGTATGAGCTGTAGGAGACTTTATGGAATCCCACTTCCTAGTCACATCACCCTCTAGTTCACGAACTGCTGTTTCTTCAGCTATCCGCTTCCACTCGTGCAGCACCTCCAAGGTATACCGTGCTGAATCATTATCTACAAGCTTGGCGCATTTCTGACAAAGCCAGATTCCGTTTTCTGTTGACTTCCTCTGTTCAGCGGAAAGAGATGTATTGTAGCGTGGTCCTCTAGGCGAGGCAGCTGTGATGTGTGCAGCGACACCAACGTTTACTGTTTTCGTTGAGTCTTGATGAGGACCACTTGTTGACTGTCGGCAGGAAGGATTGGAACAACGGTAGCCTACACGCTTTGCCAGTAGCTCTTTCGTTGCCGCAGGAAAGTCATCGCGCATAGTTAACTAAGCCTAATCTTTAGATGATTTTACTGTGGTTAGACAACTACCAACTCAAGCACAGCTTTATTCATAATTTGTAATTTGATAAATTTTCTCCGCTTCCGTTTGTTTCGCGGGTGAAAGTGACCCAGAAGCTTTGAAACTCCCTTTGCGATAACGCTTGGCTGTTGCCTATATCTTCCTGTTAGTCAATGCCCTCGATGGTAGGCTGATTTGCAAGCGATCGCTATCCTGCTATCAGGCGTAAACTACAACCGGAACTCGCTTAAACGCAGGTATTCCAGACTGTTTATCTATACGCGCTTTGAAGATGATGTTGACTTCGGGATAGAACATCATTGCTGCTCCCTGACGCACAGCACCAAAGATAATTTCAACATTCTCTAACTTGCCTGCATCGCCTTGCACCGTCACTCGTTGATGCTCTTGCCATCCTGCTTGTTTTGCATCAGATGGGTTCATTAAAATGCAATTTCGGTGCGGCATTCCGCGATATTTGTCGCCTTGTTTATAAACTACCGTGTTATGTTGCGAGTAGCTGCGTCCCGTCATCAATGCTAATACAATGCTCTGGGTAGATTCTGGCACTCCAAACTCTTTTGCTTCCGGTAAATGCAATTCTGGTAATGGCGTGACAAACATATTCGCTTTACCGGACGGTGTAGCAAATTTAGGCTCTTTGAAAATGCGTCCGGTGATGGTGAATTCTTCCTTGGTTTCATCAATTGTCGCCATCTGCTCAAAGCCAGGAATCGTTTTGGCAATCAGTTGGCGGACATATTTGGTATCTTGCAGTTTGCGCCAATCAACAGGATCGCTGCCAAGAATGCGATGGGCTAATTGCGTGAGAAATTCTACCTCGGAAATCAAATCTGCATCCTTGAGATGGGTTTTACCAACATCATTGAGCCGCACAAAGTTGTTGCCGGATTCCGTAGTAGTTTGGTGCGGATTTTCAAAGCGGTTAAATACGGGAATGATGATGGTATTTTTCTGCGCTAAACCGTGAAAGTGTCCTAGATTCGGTTTAGTGGCGAGGTAAATGATGGTTTCAATATTGCCTAAAGCACGCTTTGCTTGATTTAAGTCGGGGTTCGCCGCATACAGATTTCCACCCAGGCAAATCAACGTGTCTACTTTGCCTGCATCAGCCGCATCAATTAAGTCGCGGGCGCGATATCCAGGGTTGCGGTTGAGCGATCGCCCTAGCAATTTCTCTAACGCTTCTTGAATCTCTTTTTTGAGTTGGACTGTCACTCCCATCGAGCCAAAACCCTGGACGTTGGAGTGTCCCCGGATCGGCATCGTACCGCCGCCGTCTTTGCCCGCATTCCCCGTCAGCAGCGCGGTGTTAGCGATCGCATAGATGTTATCCACGCCGTTTTCTTGCTGCGTTGCACCCATCGCCCAGGCAAACACCACACCCTTAGAAGAGGCGATTATTTCTGCGGCGACTTCGATCTCCTGTTGGGAAACACCGCAAGTTTGCGCGATCGCATCCCAGGAAATAGAGCCAGCATAATCGACAACCGCTTCCCAACCCTCAGCATGGGCGCAAAGATAATCTGTTTGAATTAAGTTGCGTTCAATTAGCGCTTTTTGGATGCCGATAAATAGCGCCACATCGCTACCAGGAATCGGTTGCAGATAAAGTGAGGAAATCTCCGATCCGGTAAATAGCGACTTGAGGGGAAATGCTGGGGATGCGAACTTAACCAACCCCACTTCCACTACTGGATTAACGACAATAACTTTGCCACCGCGATCGCGCAACTCGATCAGTTCGTTCATCAAGCGCGGATGGTTAGCAGGCGCATTCGACCCGATTAGCACCACGCAGTCTGCCTTTTTCAGGCTATCCAGACTCACCATTGAGGTGCCAGAACCAAACATCTGCTTCAGTCCCACCGTCGAGGGGACGTGGCACAAATCGGAGCAATCTGCCAAATGATTCGACCCCAGCGATCGCATCATCAGTTGCAACAGATAAGCCGCTTCATTCGACGATCTCCCAGAACTATAAGAGGCGATTCGTTCCGGCGACTTGCGAAAACCAGCTTCGCTAATCTCGTAAATCTCATCCCAGGAAATCCGCTCGTAATGAGATTTCCCCTCGCGCAGAATGACGGGAAAGCTGAGACGACCGAGGCGATCCGCTTCTAAGGAAGTTAACTCTTGAAGTTCGGTGATACTGTGGCTGTCGAAGAAATGATTTGAGACGGCTGGTTGCAACTCGGCGGAAATTGCCTCTACGCTTTTGGCGCAGCGTTGCATCGTTTCCCCCAACTCGTTCGCGAAGCCGCCTTTTTGTCCCCCCGTTCCCCAAGCACAGGACAAGCAAGCACTTTTATGCAACAACGTTTGCCAGAGTTTTGGCCCTTCGGGTGATAGGGTATGCTCTGCCCAATATTGCACGACGGGCAAACCGCCGCCCATTTCTGGAGCATTGCTGGTTGCTTTGGTTGCGTCTTCTGGTTTAATTTCTGCGTCCATACAGCTTCCTCTTGAATGCAGCGCCACTCATCCGTCAGCCTGGAATGCGTTCTATCCCTCGGAATTTATCTTGAGCCAAATACTATCTAGAGGGACTTGAAATCAGCGTAACTCATCAAAACTTATCTCGCACGATTGTATGGATGTGCGATCGCTGAGAGCTTTTTCCTAGAAAACTAGGTTCTCAAACATCCTCTAATCTTTTCAATCGTAGTGGGATCTCAGCCCTTAAGTAGATTTTCAGATGCCTTCCTCTAGCCTGCAACTGCTCTGTGAAATAATGGGGACACAACTGTTCCCAAAATTTTTATGACCATTTCTCACAGCCAGGGCTATCTCGTCACGATCATTTGCGAAACGGTATTGCAAGATCGCCTAGTTAAGCTGCTCAGCGGATTGGGTGCTTCTGGCTACACTATTATTCCAGCCAAGGGCGCTGGTAGTCACGGTAAACGTATGGGAGATATCGCTGGCTATAACACCAACATTGAAGTCAAAACCATTGTGTCAAAAGAGATATCAGACCAATTGTTAGAAGACCTAAAGGAGTTTTCGAGCAATCATGCCTTGATTGCCTTTCGTCAAAAGGTAGATGGCTTGTTTGATTAAGTAGTTGAATCTAAACTCTGACTGGGGCCAGAGATTTCAATTTGTCAAGCTATTTATTGATTAGTTATAGCAAAAGTGGCTCAATTTTTGCTTGTACTTCCTCAATCAGACTTTCTGGCACAGACTCGACAAATTGAACACCACGAGCTTTCCAGTCTAAACACTTAATCTGATCTGCAAGAATAACCCCCTGAATCTTCAATCCAGATGGCAAGAGAACTTCAAAAGGATATCCTTTTTGTTGTTTTGTGATAGGCATGAACAAAGCCAGGGAGCTTTTCTCGTTATAAACAAGAGGCGAGATTACAAAAGCTGGTCTATGACCCCTCTGTTCGTGCCCCTTTGTCGGATCGAAGTCCAAGTAAACGATATCTCCTCGGCTTGGAATATACAGATTTGCTTGTGCTACCAAACTTCATTCCCTACAGCGATTCCACTATCAATTTCAGTGTGAAGATTCTCCGGTGTAATTCCCTCAATAAGCTCATCAAGCGAGTAACGCTTTCGATTTCTGGGCTTGATAACTAGAGTTCCATCTACCACACTAATATCTATCTCAGCCCCTTCAGCTAACTGGATCTCCTTGGCTAAATTCTGTGGAATCCGAACAGCAAGACTGTTTCCCCACTTTGCAACAGTCGCAGCCATAGTCTGAATCTCCATCTAGCGAAACCGCTCTCTATACTCTGCCCTTATTCAAGTACGTATCTACAGAGTATCTACAGTATAGCGACGAAGCAAATGCTCGACAAGCATTCTGCCCCACAGCCACTTGCAGCACTTCCAGCCAAAAATCATTGCAGTATTGTCTTATAAATATATCTTCTGAAATCTTCAATTCGGATAGAGAACGTTCGGGATTTAGCTTTACCAATTGAAGAAATTGCTCATTGGTCACTGTTAAGTGAGAAGGAATTCTGATAGCAGGTGAACCAACCATTGTTGTAACTCTGTCAGAAGCATAAATCAGTAGTTTTGAGCATAATCTTTGCTTGTTATTTGTCGCTAGTCCTTGCATCTATGTTGAGGTGAGACAAGACATATACCCCTACGAATCCTAAACCTTGAGTGCCGTTTTGCTCTTTTTGATCTATAACTTCTTAGTCGCGATATTCTTCGCTTGCTCGATTAATGTTTTGAATAAGCTGTTGTGTAGCAGGACTATTGGATAAATGTGCTGTTTGACCTCTTTCGATTACATCACGCAAAAAGGCATTAAAATTTCCCCAAACCTGCAAAGTTTTAGGATCGTTATGACCTAGACAATCAATTAGTATTTGTAAAGCATAACTGTAGTAATTTTCGGCCTCAGCATATAACTCTACCTGTCCATAAAGTTCAGCACCCCTTCCATAAAGTCCAGCTAAATTATTGAGGATAATTGCTGCATCAGATGTATAGCTACTCCCTAACTGGCGCAAAATCTCGAAACTTCTTAGGTAGCAATCTTGAGCATCCTCATATCTTTCTAGATGCTGGTAGATAGATGCTAAATTGTTTAAACAGACCGCTACATCATCGTGATTGTCTCCTAGTTCTTGCTGTCTGATTTCTAGTGCCTGTTTGTAGAGGGGTTCAGCTTTACTATATTCCTTCTGTTGTTCCCAATAAAATCTAGCTAAATAAAATAGATAAGTTGCTATATCTAAACGTTCTTTTCTAGAGGCACCGATTGAAGCTCTGATAGAGTAGGAGCTTGCTTCATCATATTTTTGTTGTTTAGCATAAAGCCTAGCCAAATTTCTTAGAGTTGTGGCTACAGAAGGATGTCCTTCTGGCAGACTTATTTTTTTTATATCTAATGATTCTAAGTATAGCTTCTCAGCTTCAACATCTTTTCCTTGTTTTTCAAGAGCTGAAGCCAAATTATTAAGACTGAATGCTATACATGAGTGTCCAGTTACAAGTATCTCTGTTCTTATTTTTAAAACTTCTCTATGCAAGCTTTCAGCCTCTTCATAGCGATCATCATCATAGAGAATAAGCCCTAGCACCTCAAGACAATCAGGTTTATATGGATGAATTTTTCCTGTAATGTTTTCAATCATTTCCAAAATTCTTTTACTTTCTAAACAAGATTCTATTGCTTTCTCATTATTGCCTATCAAATTCAAAATTTTAGCAAATCCAGCTAAACCTGATGCGTAATCAGCTAATATTGTTATATCTCCATTAAATAATTTACTATTGTCTACGTTTGAACACACTAATTTAAACTTTAAATCTAGGGATTTTTTACAATAAAGTTCAGCTTCATCGAGATTTCCAATCTTTTCATATACCCCTGATAAGCCATCAAGACAATTAGCAAAATCATGGACATTTTGGTTTGATTGATGTTCATGAATTTCTAGAGCTTTTTTAAATAGTTTCTCAGCTTGGTAATACTCCCCTCTGTCAATAAAAAGTAGCCCCAAATTAGAATAGTAAGCAGCGGTAGACGGATGTTCAGAACCAAGCCGATTTTCACAAATCTCTACTCGTTGCGTAAGCCAAGGTACTGCTGAATCATATTGCCCTTGATCTCTGTAGTAACGTCCTAAAGCAGTTAAAGGCTTACAACAGTGTTGATCGCTCAGATAACCAATGAAGTTATTCGCTACTTCCTTCAAGTGCGGGACATTTGGTTCAAAAGCAATAATTGCATCTCGATGTGCTTTGTATGGTAGCTGCCCCGATATTGTTGCTAATGTTGTTGCAAAAACTCGTTTGAATTGATCTGGCTGTTCTGACTGTTCAAGCTTTGCCCGGAAAAACTCTCGAATCAGCGAATGCAATTGATAGGTTCCCTCACTCACTCCTTGGAGTAAGTGCAATCCTAGCAACTGCTCATACTGCACGTTTTCCAGGTCTTCTTCATCCCAGTCTGACAAACAGTTCTGCACCAAATTCCACGGAATTGGTGCGGAGGCAAACAATCCTAGCAAGCCTGCCACTTGTTTTGCCCTCGTATCTAACATCTGCCAACTGAGTTCAAACGCGGCTGCTATGCCTAGTTGTGCTGTCATTCCTGACACTACTTTAATCAGTGCCTGTGCTTCTAGACGCTTCGCTTGTAATCTTTCCCATAACTTTGTTAGAGATAAATCTTTTCTACAAGCTAGATATTGTCCTGCTAGTTCTAATCCTAGAGGTAAATAGCCAAGCCATTCGCAGATGTCTTTTGCTACCTTTAATTCGCGATCTATTCGCCCATCTGTGACAATGGAGCGTAACAGCTCTAAAGATGCTTTTTCTGTTAACACCTCTAGCGTCAATTTTTGCACTGGAGATGGTAAATCTAAGCGTGTTGTCAGCAACACTTTGAAGCGTCGATCTACAGGAGGAAGATAGGGCTGAATATCTTCATATTTCTGCACATCGTCATAAACTATCAGCACCAAGCCTTCTCGCCAGTGCTGCCAACACCAAGTCACCTGCTGTGGTAGCTTCAACTCCTCCGGTATTTTCAGTCCCAAATTGGTAATCGCAAAATCTACAATCTGTGTCCCTACATCTTGCTGCGCTCGTAACCAACATACTCCACCCAAATAAGTGTTTTCATTTAAGTGCTTCAGTGCATACTGCAACGCTAGTTCGGTTTTTCCAATTCCACCCATCCCAGCGATCGCATAAATTGCCACACGCTGATTCTGCTGTAATTGTTCGTGCAGCATTGTCAGCGCCTCTTGCCGCCCAACAAACTCAGTTACACCACTATATGGAAGATTCTGCGGAGTGTTTACTTTTGTAGCTTCCCCTCGACCTGTTTGGAGATCGAGGGCTACGACTTTTTTACTAATGCTTTAGACCACTTTGTAAACGTCGGGAAATGCTTTTGCAAAAAGTCTGCATCCAACTCTTTCTCGTACTCGTAGGATAGACTGACAAACGGCGGTAATAGGGACAGCGCCCCCTTTAACTTAGCCGCCGCAGTTGTTCCAGGTTTGCTAACTTCGGCATAAATTTTCTGTAGCCATTCCAGTACCTCATCGGGATACTGCTGGCTAGTTTGCAATTGTCCCGCCCGTTCAATAATCTCGGCAACTACTACTTCTGGTGCTGGCTCTGCGATTGCGATTGTCTCTGACTCATTTGCCAAAATCTGCCAATATTCCGTTTCAAACTGAATGAGCTTAGGCTTGATATCTAATCGCAATCGCTGTTCTGCCTGGATTTTATGTATACCTGTTGTTAGTAAGGATTCCCGTTCCACAGACCCTTGTTGCTCCCGCAGGAGTTGCAAATTTTCCTCAACTTGGCGCAGGCGATCGCTTGACATCCCTAAACTCCAGAACTTTAAAAATCACTATCTCGGTTTTACCCTATCGAGTCTGTAATATCCGTAAGGTTTTTATGGAACTCATGAAAGTTTTGTACAGGAAGACTTGGGATAAGGGTTGACTAAAAAAATTTTAGCCATCCAACCGCTAAATGAGCGATCGCCCCTCACAGACAACTTCAAACTTGCGCCCTCACTGAGGACTAAGCAGCATAACGGTCTAGCTCAATCGCATCTGTGATACGGCGCGTGAAAGACATCGACTTTGAAAGCAAAAGGATGATAATTCGCGATCGCAGTTAGGTGTAAAATTGCATCACCATGCTACCTGAACAGTTACTAGAACTGTTAAAACAGTATTTAGAATATGCGCGATTGCTTCATTTTCCCATTAACCGATGAAGCAACCGTCAATAATATGCTGATTCGCACTTGAGCGATCGCATCATTAAAGACAGCATCAAAAAACGTCTTCCAGAAACAGAAAAAAATGCGATCGCGTCTTTAACTGTTGCTCAAAGCCATTGTCAATTGCAGGCTAGATTTTGCGCTATGTCTGCGTTCAAGTGACAGTAAACCTTCTTTAAGACGGACTCCACCTCTAAAACCTGTAAGTGTACCGTTGCTGCCGATAACACGGTGGCAAGGCACAATAATACACAGAGGATTTTTACCGTTGGCTGCTCCGACAGCACGCGCTGCTGTTGGCAATCCTATTTTTCTCGCCAGTTCTCCATAAGATAAAGTTTGACCATAAGGTATGGCTTGGAGTGCTTTCCAAACCTGTTGTTGAAACACTGTACCTTTGGGGGCAAGTGGTAGCGTAAATTGATACAATTCGCCATTGAAATATGCCCGAAGTTGCTCAACGGCGTCACCGTCTAGCTTCTTTTGGAAATGCCAAGTGGCTTCTGGAGACTTTGCAGCCAGTCCTTCTTGAAAGTCTATTGCCACTAGCCCAACTGAGTTTTGCGCGATTAAGATACGTCCCAGAGGGCTATCCATGTAGGTATAGAAAATTGGCTCGGAAATCATATAAATTCCTTTTTGCTGAAATTTCCCAGAACGCGATCGCCTGCAATTCTAGATAGAATTTTGGCATGGATTCACATCTGTGCATCATGGGAATGCGTTGGCGAAGCCCACCGAAAGTATCGCTTATCAGCAACCCATACCATCGGTCAACCCAACAAATATTTATAAGAGTTGGATTGGTTTCCTTAAACGCCACATCGCAAGAGCAGGGGAACTCCCGCTTGTGACTCCCCAACCTCTGTGGATTTTAAAGTTTTAGCTCTAATTGCTACATCTCGCCAGCAATTTTTTTGAGCAGAAACGAGCGGTTGCAAAAAAATCCCCTGGCAGAAATGCCAGGGGATGAAAATGCTAAATCTTAGCTAATGAATTGCGTAACTTATGCCCTTAGGCGACAGGAAGTAACTCACGCTGTTCGGCTTTGACTACCTGAATCTGACCGTCATCGTCAACATCAATGATGGCAATGTCTCCATCTTGAATGGTGCCGGATAGCATGGCTTCAGCCAAGTTGTCTTCTAAGAGTCGCATAATCGCCCGACGCAACGGTCTTGCACCGTAAGCGGGACTGTAGCCTTCGGTTACGATACGCTCTTTGAAGCGATCGCTGACTTCCAAAGTAATTCCCTGTTCGGTTAAGCGTTCGGCAATTTCGCGCAGCATGATTACAGAAATTTGCTTCACTTCGTCCTTCGTCAACTGACGGAAGACAATGATCTCGTCGAGACGATTGAGAAACTCAGGACGGAAGTATTGCTTGAGTTCTTCATTCACCAAAGCGCGAACGTGGTTGTATTGCGCCTCAGCTTGATTGTCAGTGACCTCGAAACCTAAACCGCCGCCGCCTTTTTCAATGACTTTAGAACCGACGTTGGAAGTCATGATTATCAGGGTGTTCTTGAAGTCTACTGTGCGACCTTGAGCATCGGTCAGGCGACCGTCATCCAAGAGTTGCAGCATCATATTGAACACATCGGGGTGGGCTTTTTCGATTTCGTCGAACAGCACCACCGTGTAAGGCTTGCGACGCACCGCTTCTGTTAACTGACCGCCTTCGTCGTATCCCACGTATCCAGGAGGCGAACCAATCAGCTTGGAAACCGTGTGGCTTTCCATGAATTCCGACATATCCAGGCGGATCATGGCTTCTTCGGAACCGAAGAAGTAAGCAGCCAAGGACTTCGCAAGTTCCGTCTTACCAACTCCGGTGGGGCCAGAGAAGATAAAGCTGGCGATGGGACGGTTGGGGTCTTTTAGACCAACACGAGCGCGGCGAATCGCCTTAGAGGCGGCAGTGACGGCTTCCTCTTGACCGATGAGACGCTGGTGCAAGGTATCTTCTAAGTGCAGCAGTAACTCTGATTCGGATTCGGTGAGTTTGCTGACGGGTACTCCAGTCCAAGAAGCAACGATTTGAGCGATGTCTTCTTCGTTAACCACTGGGGAATCTTCGGGGTTAATGACTTCTGCCTTTTTATTGTCAGAAATCGCCTTCAATTGTGCCTCAAGTTCCAACTCGCGATCGCGCAGTTGTCCCGCTTTATCAAAGTCTTGAGCCTTCACAACCGCTTCTTTCTCTTTGGTCACTTCACGCAGTTCGCGCTTCAGTTGCCCAGTCCCAGAAGACTTGCTGTTTCTCAGATGGACGCGAGAACCCGCTTCATCAATCAGGTCAATTGCTTTATCCGGCAAGTAACGGTCTGAGATGTAGCGATCGCTCAAGCTGGCGGCTGCAACCAGAGCAACATCAGAGATTTTAACTTTATGGTGCTGCTCGTAGCGATCGCGCAGACCAAATAAAATTTCGATGGTTTCACTGACGCTGGGTGCGCCTACCATAATCGGCTGGAAGCGACGTTCTAAGGCAGCATCTCGCTCAATATGCTTGCGGTATTCGTCCAGGGTGGTCATTCCCATGCACTGCAACTCGCCTCGCGCTAATGCTGGCTTGAGGATATTCGCGGCATCCATGCCACCTTCGGTTGACCCCGTACCAATCAGGGTATGCACTTCGTCAATGACCAGAATGACGTTCCCCGATGTCCGAACTTCATCCACAATTTTCTTGAGGCGTTCTTCAAATTCGCCCCGGAATTTAGTACCCGCGATCAGCGAACCCATATCCAGACCGATCACTTGCTTATCTTCCAAGAAGCCAGGAACGTCTTTATTCACAATCCGCTGAGCTAAACCTTCTGCGATCGCAGTTTTACCAACCCCTGGCTCTCCAATCAACACCGGGTTGCTCTTGGTGCGGCGAGCTAAAATCTGGATGGCGCGTTCGATTTCTTTGGCGCGACCGACGACCGGATCGAGCTTGCCTTGTGCGGCGAGTGCGGTCAGATTCGTGCCGAACTCATCTAACGTTGCGGTTTTGCGATCGCCACGTCCGGATGTCGAACGCTCTTCTCCACTGCCAGCAGAGACGGCTGTGACATCTCCCAGCATCCGAATCACGGCGGTACGGAGGTTATCGGGGTTAGCGTTCAGGTTTTGCAGCACTTTGGCGGCAACCCCTTCCCCTTCTTGAATTAACCCCAGCAGCAGGTGTTCCGGGCCTACATAGTTATGTCCGAAAGCCTTTGCTTCCAGAAAGGCTTGCTCGAAAACACGCTTCACCTTAGGGGTGAAGGGAATTTCAGAGGGTACAAAGCGAGACCCCCGACCAATAATTTTTTCTACCTCAATCCGGCATGCTTGGAGGGTGATGCCTTGATCGATCAGAACTTTAGCCGCCACACCCGTGCCTTCTGCAATTAATCCTAAAAGGAGTTGCTCGGTGCCCACGAGGTTGTGTCCCAGGCGACGTGCTTCTTCCTGGGATAGCATAATTACCCTAACGGCTTTGTCTGTGAAATGTTGAAACATAGCAACTTTCCTCTACCGAGCTGTTTAGGCGATGGGTGAAGTGGCATTTCCCCATGCATAAACTTTTATGTACTTGCTTAATTAACAATGTATCTCCACCCTGATAGCGATCGCAGTGGGCACAACCGTATGAAATCAGGTGTAGTTGCCGCCTATGCATGGGAATAGAAGCGCGATGCATATATGGCGGAAAAAAATATACCTCGGTAGTTATAAATTTAGGTATATAAATGGAGGGATAATTTTAAAATTCTTCCCTACCGTCGCCAACATTCAACCAGAAGCAGCTTCATCAATTCTTATAAACTTAATAATCCTTATTATTAAGTCCCCATACATCGCTCCCTGTATTCGTAGCTTAAGATACCAATCAGAGTTTCATCCACTAAAAATGTCGGAAAACCTTATATTTCTACCTGGCGGTATATTTATATCTCCTGCATGAATCATGAGGTCTAATGATTCTGGCGTGTGCAACGGCAGGACTAGACATGAGATCGTAAAGCTATCATGTAATCGACAGCCGTTCTCATTGGGATCTCCCTCCTTTAGTTTTGAAGCCCAGTGAGCGATAAAGACATTGCCCTAGTATTTCACTATCGCTCCGGCTTGATATCCTTCAGGCTTTTCCACTCAGCCAGGAACGAGTGAATCATCTTGAGAAAATCCCCTGATTGAACTCTTTCGGTAGATGTAAATGGGGTGTAAAGTATGGACGAAGCAAGTGCATCCCAAGGTAAGCAAAAATACCGGAATCCGACTGCCAACTTCTGATTTTCAGATGAAAAACGGCTGAATCATTCGCTCATAGTGTTCGCAATTCGAGCATTAGAGAATAACACCCTCTCTTAGGATTCAACTTTTCCTACAAGCTCGCTGCATCAAGATCCGGTTGTTTTTATACACCTCTAAAGTTCCAGCCTGCGGATTATCTAACGTACCATCCCACACCCAATATTCATAGTTTCTATTCCGAAACTTATACACTCAAACGCCTTCTGTCCTTTGGCTAGTTCCTCTGCCCAAACTTAAATTCCCGTTGGGATTAGTTGCACGATAGAGTAGTTCACCAGAAGTATGTTTCTGCCAAATATTGATGTTATAACCACCCTGGCAGTTCATGCTTAGGATGATGCCAGCAGTAGAATCAGCAGAGGCTCTTAAGGAAAAATTAGCTAAGCTACTGATTGGCAGTAAACAATCTGTTGAAGTAGCACTGTCAAGCTAGTTAACTTAGCAGGGTTTGTTGATGGGACAAGGATTGTAGATAACAATCCTTGTCCCATCAACATTGTTTCCGAGGCGACATTATTTCCTGCTGAGGGCTAGTCCTGAGTTTTTTACTTGGCAAACAATTCTTTGCCTGCTAAGGCAGCAGCCACTCGTGTTACATTCGCACCATGATACTTGGCAGCTTCCAGCCTCTCTTCAGTAAACCATCACTGGCGATTACATCATCTTCAGTAACATCCTCAACAAACTTTACCGCCACTTCAGTACCTGGAACTGATGTCACACCAGATGCTACCGCTTCTGCCATCTTCTGGGTATTGCCGTAATCAGTTGCGTAAACGATTAAAACTTTTGTCATCTTTTACCTCACACTTGTTGAAGTTGATAGCTGTTTGTGCGCCAAATCTCAATCGCTTTGCGTTTAAGTCCCGCTACCCTAAATGCTGTTTTAAAAACGCCAACGTGCGATCGCGTGCTAATTCTGCGGCTTCTTGGCGATAAGCGGAACTATTCATGCGGCTAAACCCGTGACTCACTCCTTCATAGCGATAGATTGTGACCAGAGGGTTGTCTTTCAGTCCTTGCTGAATGGTTGTTTGAGCGCTTGGAGACACATACTCATCATTTCCACCTATATGCAATATCAGCGGTTTCTGAATCTTTGTCGCCTCGGCTAAATTCTTGTCAATCTCAACACCGTAGTAACTGACGTTGGCATCCGCATCGGTGCGTGTTGCCATGAAATATGCCAGTTTGCCGCCCAAACAAAAGCCCACACTGCCGACCTTGCCTGTGCTGCTGGGATACTGCCGCAGAAAAGATAGACTGGCCTTGAGGTCTTCTACGCCGCTATCCACATCAAATGCTCGAAGTAGCTCAAAGGCTTTAGCCCAATGCTCCTCCTTGCCAGGATCGAGTTGCACATCGGGTTCCAGTCGCCAATACAGATCCGGCACCAGTACCAAATAGCCTGCCTTAGCATAATCATCGGCAGTCTGTCGCATATTCGGATTGACCCCAAGAATTTCTTGAATCAGCACAATCCCTGCACGAGGCTGAGTATCGGGTGCTGATAGATAGGCGTTAAAACTGCCGCCTGAAAAGGCTGGAATGGTTACATTTTGAGTTGTCATGATGCCTTCATTCTTCCTGATTACGATAGCCATCTGGATGCTAGAACGTTAACTGGCATCAGCCACGGCGCTGTCAACGATCCACTCCAACGATCGCGGCTGAAAATCCAGTTCGCGTTTTGCCTTGGCATTCGATACGCCTCGCATCTGAGTCTGGTAGTAAACAATATCCGCACCACCATCCCTTTTCAGAGCATCCTCAACTGATACCTGTGGCGGTGGTGGAGCATTCAGCGATCGAGCAAACGCTGGGAGCCATTCGCGCACCGCTAAAGGGCGATCGTTCGCAATCAGATAAACACCAGGATTGCCCTGCTCTGCGGCTGCAACTGTGGCAATCGCTGCATCCTCAATGTGTAACCACGACCAAACACCTTCGCCATTGCCCACAATGGGGAACTGTTGCTGTCGTACCTGTTGTGCTACATCGCCATCGGGGTTGAACCAGGTGCCGGGTCCGTAGAAGAAACCATAGCGTAAAGCAATTCCTTCGAGATTGGATGTTTCCAATAAACAGTGTTCAATCTCAGTTACGAGGCGAGCCTCGGCGGCAACGGCGGGGGAGGCATCAAGCGATAACGGTGTTTCCTCATCTGCCAATCCAGTACCGGGAATTCCCCAGAAGGCGACCGACTGTCTCAGGTAGCGGCGCACCCCTGCTGCCTGTGCAGCCGCCAGCACGTTGGCACCCCCTTCTAACCGAATGCGCGTATTCAGAGGCGCTGCTGCACTCATGGATTCACGACTGTAAGTCCTGGGTAGGGCGGTGAGTTGTTCAATCACCACTTCCGGTTGAGCGCGGGCGATCGCCGCTTTAACTGAATCAGCGTCGAATACATCCGCAACCGCAGGCTCTATTCCCTCTGCCACTAATGACTGTGCCCTTTCCGGGGAGCGGGTTAGAGCTATAACATCGTGACCTCTGGCAAGTAATTGGTTGAGTAGCGGACGACCGATTGCTCCTGTTGCTCCGGCAACAAAAATCTTCATCTGTAAACCCTCTAAAACTTTGTTGACGTTGAGTATCTTTCTCGTTCAATCGTTTTCATTGCTTACTTCATAGCCTAAGAGAATCAACAAAAATCAAAGTAGTGTTTCTTTGTTTTCATTAGGCAGGGATGGGTTGAAGCCGTGACGCGAGAAATTGACGGATGTAGTTTGCGATCGCATCCCCATCTTCTTCCAGCGCAAAGTGCCCGGTGTCGCGCTCTGGAGCTTTAGCCGCAATCCGATAACCAATCGGAACACCATAATCCATTAAGTAAAGGCTATATTTCTTGAGAGCGATCGCAGCGATAAATTTCTCGACGATCTGTGCGAGATGATCGAACGTGTAATCAAACTCATCCACAGTTGGCATCGAACTGTTACTAAAACCCGGATAATCGGGAGCAACGAGATGGAAGCGATCGCTAAGCGCGGGCATCAGATTGCGGAACATATGAGATGAGGTTGGGAAGCCGTGCAACAGCAGAATCGTTGGATTATCGCGAGAACCAGCTTCTCGATAAAAGATATCTAAACCATCGATCGAAACGGTGCGATATGTAATCATCGGATTACTCCTTGTAAGTTTACTGGAGTCGTTTTACGGCAATTACTTTGGCATGGGTTGCCACATCGAGAAGTTAGCAAGATGTGCCCAGTAGGAACTCAATCCAATAAACGCAAAAATGAGGGCTGCCACAATTAACACAATGGCTCCAACAGTTCGTAAGAGCCGGTTTTCTTTGAAATAGAGAGTTGGTACAGCAAAAATTCCTCCTAAACCAACTAAGATAAACCCAGTTCCTGCTGGCACAGCGATTGGTATGAGTCCCAGGTTGATGAAGCGCAAGCCAATGAGCAGCGATACAAGTCCTGCAAAAAATCCATAAATGCCATTTTCGGACAATGGGTAATGGATAAAAAGTCATTAGTTGTTACCTGAGGACTCATAACTAAGAAGGAATAACTAATGACCAAGATGTTGCCAATTGCCCTAATTTATACGCCTGATTTTGCTATACACGATCCTGGTCAAATTAGGGTCGAAGGAAATAATTTATATCACCGGGTAGCGGGGCAAGATTTGCTCGACCCAGTTTACACGTTAGACCAAATTCAGTTTCCTTACCCAGTCGTTAGTCCGGTTCCCCACCCGGAATCCAGTAGTCGCCTGACAGCAGCAATGGCAGCGCTAAGAGATTTTGGGTTAAGCCAGCAAATGACTCTTCTTGAGCCTGAACCAGCAACGGAAGAGGATTTACAGGCGGTACACACATCGGAATACATTGCTCAAGTCCGGGCAATCAGTGCGGCTGGCGGGTATTTGGCTGAGTCTACCTATGTAAGCCCCGGCTCTTACAAAACCGCCTTGATTTCCGCTGGGGCAGGAATTAGCGCCCTCAAGGGCATTTTGTCCGGGCAGATTCAAAGCGCTGTGTGCTTAAACCGTCCGCCTGGACACCACGCCGGACGCAAACAAGCGGGTGGTTTCTGCTTATTTAATAATGCAGCGATCGCAGCCAAGTATTGCTTAAAAAAAGAGGGTGTAGAGCGTGTTTTAATCTTGGATTGGGACTTGCATCACGGAGATGGCACCCAAGATATCGTACAGGACGACCCGCGTATCATTTTTTGCTCCCTCCACCAGTTTGGTAAAGAGCTTTACCCGCAAACCGGCAATCTGGAGGATATTGGCGCACAAGGTAACATTATTAACCTGCCGCTACCCGCGAAGCTAGCAGATGATCAGTATTGGGCGTTGTTCCAAACTATCATTCCGGCTCTAATTGCCCAGGCTAAACCCGACATCGTGATTGTGTCGGCGGGGTTTGATGGACATTTGGATGATATCAATCATCTTTACCTGTACGATCCTGGTGCAGGCTTGTGCCTGAGTGCCCAACTTTACTACAACCTAACCCGTTTAGTCGCAGAAGCGATCGCTTCTGTGGGTGGGCATTACCTGCTGTTGTTAGAAGGTGGCTACGATGCCACGAATTTGGGCAACTGTCTAGTGAATACGTCTGCGGCGATGTTGGGTTTGCCGCTTGTCATTGAAGAAACCCTCCCCCAAAGAGAAACGGAGTCTTCTTTTAACTTGGAGGAATATATTGCCACACTCAACGCAGTACAGCGAGGTCGTTGGCAATTCTCTCGATAGTCACTTCTCACCCCTGACTGCTCACCCCTGACATCTCTACCCCTCAGCCCTCAGTCCTCAGTCCTCAGTCCTTACCCCTCAGTCCTTTTTTTCAGAAGCGCTTTTCATACTCCACCACTCCCCTGGTTTCCCCAGACAAATCGGTGCCACCTCGCAGCAGAATCTCATTATTGACTCGATAAGTGACACCAAACTCAGGAGGCTCATCAGCCGTCAAAATCTTCGATACAGAGGCAGAAAGCTTAGGAGTGACGGAAACCCCAACTTCTGCCGCCAAGCCCAACGTTGAAGTGCGGGACTTTTCATCCCTCACTACTGTGGGGAACAAGCGAAACTCGCTCAATCCCAACGCATCTCCCACCACATTTTGGAAAGGTGTCAACAGTGCCGAACCTGCCAAGTTTGCGAGTCCTAGCGTGGTATCTCCTCGACCCAGCGTTTCCACAAAGCCGCCACCCAAAAGGGCGACAATTTCGCTCTCGCTGCGAGGCGGATTACTAGTTAGCTCCAGATTATCTGCCAATTGACTTGCCGAACCTGTGGCTCTGGCTTGAATGCGAACCGTTCGCAATGCCCCCAAATTGGTAGCGGGAACATCGCTAATTTCACTACTCACAATACCCGTGGCGGTTGTGTCAGCAATCCGGCTGCGGGTTACTTCGGAAACAGACGCGACCAGCCGAATATCCAGAACCGGGTCAAGTCCCTCACTGGGGGTAAACTCAGCCGTGTGTTCGTAGCCGCGTGCCAAGCGGAACTGAGTCGTAAATAGATTCACCTGACCCCTGGTTAGCCGAATCGTCCCCTTTGGCTGAGGTTCATCCAAAGTGCCATTGAGAGTAAAGCCACCAGTCGCCTGGAAACTCAGCAGCGGTGGGCGGGAGATTTCGACGCCTTTGTCTAAAGCCAGTTGCAGGTTATTAAATGCGGGAGTGAAGGGTTGCTCGTTAGAGGTTGGCGATGATGGGGTAGCGGTACCACCACCGGGTGAAGCCGTTCCGTTTGTGCCATCCCCTGCCGTCTCTCCTATCAGCACCCGACCATCGGCAAGTCGCACTTCACCCCCAATTTGCGGATTGAGAGCCGAGCCAGTAATCTCCACGTTGCCGTTGACGCCGCCTGAGTATAACCCTTTCAAATTTACAGCGAGTTTTTCAAGGCTAACCGTGAGTTTATCCCCCGACTCTTGCCCCGTGCCTGAGATGGGGATGGCTCCGGAGGCGACCACTTCACCACCACTAAAGTCACCCCGGAAGTTTTCTACTTGGATGCGGTCAAAGTTAAATAAGACCCTACCGTTGACATCGGTAAGCGGTTCGGGCAAAGCTTGCGCTTTGATAGTGGCATCGTCAACAGTCGCAATCCCGTTAGCGACAAGCTGGTTTAATTTGCCCGTATTTGGATTCACCGTACCCTGAACGTTGAGTTGCACTTGTCCGGTACCATCCACCCAAGTGACAGCAGAACGCGAAAGCAGGTTTAACAGGGAAAGTCCCTCATTTTGAACGTTTAAATCCAGGCTGAGTTGGTTGTTATCGGGTGCAACGGAGGCAAAGGGCAACTGATAAAAGGGAATGCTGCCAGTGATTTGAGTCGTCGAGGGGATACTGGCGATTGGAGATGGGGTACGAGGAGTTGTTGCAGGTTGAGTATCGAGCCGAGTCTCCCCAGCTTCCGGGCTTGCCTGCTCTCCAGATTCGGCAGTGGCGATGGTGCTGCTGAAGGTCAGACGAGCATTGGTGTATCGGAAACTGCCCCGCGCCGCTTGGACGGCGGTTTGGTTCAGGGTGGCATCGGTGAGAGCCAGTTCGCCGATGGCTTGGGGATTGTTGATGCTGCCTGCTAGGGTTGCGGTTCCATTGAGATTCCCGGTGATATCGACTGGTAAATTGGCGAACTGTTGGAATGGGGCGACAGGGACATTTCTCAGGCGCAGCTGACCGCTTTGTTCGGTTCCGCCAAGGGTGCCAGTGAAGGCAAGCAGCGTTTCTTCAGATTCAATTCGTAAGGGCAGAAGGGTGAGGACGCCGTTTTGGAAGCTGCCTTTGACAATCACATTATCAGCGGTGTAGAGACGATTGGGCTGGTCGTCTCTGCCCCACTTCCAGTTATTGCCGCCAAAGTCAAAGTCGAGGTTAATGCCTTGTCTAGGGGAAGCTGCTACTTTGATTCCGCCGGAGAAATTGCCGGTGAGGTCTTTGAGTTCGGGAATGGGCGAAGCTTCCCGTTCCTCTTTCTGGGCGGCAAGGATGGCTTCTATTTCCGACAAGCGGCGCAGTTGAGCTTCCAGGGTCGCATTGGGTAGACCAACGGGTTGGGGTTTAACCTCAGCGGCGCTGGCATAGGTAGGAGGTTGTCCGCCTCTGGCGAGGTCTTGTAAATCAAAGATTTGCAGGAGGGGGAGGACGTTTTGGATTTTTCCTTGAGCCACTTTCAGCGAACCTTGCAGTTCTGGGCCGCTGGAGGTTTGAGTGACGCTACCGGCGAGGGCGTATAGACTTTCGCCTTGGCGGAACTCTCCCCCATCCAAGGTGGCGGTACCATCGGCATAGCGGAAACTGCCGATGGTCAGCAAATCGCCTTTAATGGTACCAAGCACGGGTTGAGCGATCGCTACATCATTCCCGGCAACATTAAAATTGGCGAGATTCAGGATAAAATCACCAGAAAGTTTACCTTCGATGGGTTGGGATGCGATCGCTGGCGGTAGACTTGCTAAGGCATTCTGGGGAGCTAAATCTTTCAACAATTTGAGCGGAACGTTTTGCACATCCACCACCAACAAATCGCCCTCGCGGTTGCCTTGTGCCAGCACCTCGTCACGTTTCACTAAAAAAGAGACGGGTTGATAGCTAGGCGACAACACCAGCGAAATCCGGTCTTGTTGATTGCCTGCTAGCTCAACGCTACTCGGCTGTCCGGGGACTAAATTGATTTGCCCGGTGAGAATGGGGTCGAACACTAAGTCATTGGCGGCAAAATCCTCGACGCGCAACTGTCCGGTGGCTCGGATAGCCGCCGGATTGACAGCAGTCAGCGACCCGGAAGCATCCACGCTACCACTCACCCGTCCTCGCAGCGCCGGAACCGGCACGGAATCTGGTAATGCTGCGACAAGCTGTTCCAGGTCAACATTATTAGCAGAAATTGAACCCGCAAAGCGCCCGTCTTGGAGTTGAACATTTGAGGCGGTGAGGGTGCCATCCCCCACATTTAAACTTCCAGAAATCGTCCCGTTCAGGGTTGCCGGGGTGAAGGCAGCCAAACTGCCGGATAGGTTGAAGGAACTATTATTCAGCCGACCTTGGAATTGCGGGGGCAGTTGGGGAAATACTTTTGCCAACTGGACGCCATTCGCCTCGCCAGATGCTTGCCAGCGCCCGTTGCCGAACTGTAGGTTGGTGGCACTGACGCTTCCCTCACCCAAGTTCAAATTTCCAGAAGCCGTGCCAGTAATCGTTTCGGGGCTGAAAGCGGCTAAGCTTCCGGATAGGTTAAAAGAACCATTATTTAGCTGACCTTGGAATTGGGGCGATTGGGGAAACACCCTAGCAAGTTGGATATTGGACGCCTCACCAGACGCTTGCCAGCGACCGTTGCCAAACTCTACGTTGGCGGCACTGACGCTGCCTCCAGCCAAGTTCAGGCTTCCAGAAGCCGTGCCGCTAAGAGTTTCTGGCGTAAAAGCCGCCAGACTTCCCGATACATTAAAAGAACCATTATTCAACTGACCTTGGAATTGCGGTGGCAGTTCGGGAAATAGCGTTGCTAACTGAACCTCAGACGCTTGTCCGCGAGCTTGCCAGCGACCGTTGCCAAACTCTACATTGGCGGCACTGACGGTTCCCCCACCCACATTCAGGCTTCCAGAAGCTGTTCCGGTAACGGTTTGCGGGCTAAACGCCGCCAGACTCCCCGATACATTAAAAGAACTATTATTCAGCCGACCTTGGAATTGCGGCGGCAGTTCGGGAAACACCCTTGCTAGTTGTACCCTAGATGCTTGTCCGCGAGCTTGCCAGCGACCGTTCTGAAACTGGACAGTCGAGGCAGTAACCGTGCCACCGCCAAGATTCAGACGCCCTGAAGCTGTGCCGCTAATCGTTTCGGCGCTGACATTTTCCAGACTCCCGGAAACGTTAAAAGAAGCATTATTCAGCTGACCTCGAAATTGCGGGGGAATTTGGGGCAACACCGTTGCCAACTGGATGCCAGAAGCTTGCCCAGAAGCTTGCCAGCGACCATTGCCAAATTCCACGTTGGTGGCACTGACGCGACCACCGCCCACCTGAAGATTTCCTTGGGCAGTCCCGCTAATCGTTTCCGGGGTGAAAGCCGCCAAACTTCCTGACAGGTTGAAGGAACCATTATTGAGTCGCCCTTGGACGGGTGATTGGGGCAAAACGGTTGCTAATTGAATGGCAGACGCTTGTCCAGAAGCTTGCCAACGACCGTTGTTCAGCCGAACGTTTGAGGCATTGACGCTGCCCCCGCCAATATTCAGTTGAACCGAGGCGGTGCCACTAATAGTTTCCGGTTTAAAGGCAGCTAGACTTCCAGATAAGCTAAAAGAACCATTTGCGGTTTGATTTTGGAATTGCGGTGGCAGTTGCGGGGCTAGCTGCCTCAACTGGACAGCAGAGGCCTGCCCAGAAGCTTGCCAGCGCCCTGCATTCAGCGCAATTTTTGATGCCTTGACGGTGCCACCAGCAACCCGGACATTCGCTTGTGCGGTGCCGCGAATCGTTTCCGCTTGGAAAGAATTGACACTTCCCGCTAGATTAAACGCCCCATCTGCCTGGGCTGACTGCAACTGTGGCGGGAGTTCTGCCAAACGTGCTAGTTGAACATCATCGGCAACGCCTGCCACTTCCCAGCGACCCTCTGCCACCTGACCTTTGAGGTTGACGGTGCCTGCCCCAACCCTCAGAGTCGTGTTGCGAAAGTAGGTTTTGTCCTGAGTAACGATGACTTCTCCACTGCCTGGGTAGGTGGCTTGGGGTGCCTGAACTTGCACGACGGTCTGGAGGTTGCCGGTGGTGCCAAAAAGCTGTGCTTTGGCGGCTACGGTGCCGATTTGGATATTGCTCGGCTTGGCGTTGTAAATCTGGGCAACGGCATCCCCTGGAATGTCTTGACCGATGACATCGAATACCAATCCTCCTTTGTCGCCCATCTGAATGCGACCATTACCAGCCAGTCTGCCGCCAACGCTAGGCAAGGCACGGATGTTGGTAATGGTGAGGAGGGTATCGATCATCTGAAATTGACCGCTGATGCCGCGAAAGTTTACCTTATCTACGATTAGGGGCACTTTTTCGGTGGGCTGGAGGGTGGCGACGGTTCCTGAGAGGATCGGTTTTTCCAGCGCTCCTTTGAGCTGCACGTCAACACGGACTTGTCCAGTTACGGGGAAGGGTGACTCTACTTTGAGAGTATTGAGGGCAGTCGCGATCGCGACCGATTTCACTTGGGCGGCAATGTTGTACCCACCCTTTTCTTCTTGGGTATCAATAACCCCATTGGCAACTGCGGGAACCTGACCGTAAAGAGCGCTGACATTCTCCAGCGCGATCGCATATCCGTTGAATCGCAAGAGTCCGTTGGCATTGTTAAACGGTTGCGGCACCTCTGCAACCTGCGCTTTCACATTTTTGAGGATAGCTGTTCCCAGAAATGTGGCTCGCTCTTCATTTTGGAATCGGACTTCCAAGTTGCCATCCAACAGCCCTGCATACAAGTCTATTGGCAGCTTCGCTAAACGATCGACATCGACTGCACTCAGGTTCTGCCCTTGAACTTGCAGGTTGGTTTGTCCGGTTGGGGCGCGGTATTCACCAGAAAGTTTGAGGCTGCTTTGGATGGGCGCAGGTGTTGGATTGGCCTGCTGTTTTTGAGGGACACTTTTTGTCGGTGCCCCTAATTCGACCTGAGATTGAGCGCTGACATCAAAGCGAATCCGCTGGTTGTTATCGAAAAAGCGAGCCGTACCGCCTACCTGACGAAAAGCGACTGGTACCCCCCTCCTCTCTGCTCTAGGAAGCAGAGATTCCAGTCGTCTGGAGAGGGTGTCTTGAGTGTTACTGCGCGGGAGATTTTGAGAGGGCAGCGTTGCATCTACATTTCCTCTTGCTTCCTGGCTGCCTTTTTTCCTCTCTACAATTTTGGGCGTTGGTACCAGCACAACGTCTGCATTTTGAACCCGAACGCTTTGGATATCCGTCTTAATCGGCCCGCTCGGTTCTTCTGACTTCAGTTCCGTAGAAACCCAGCGCCCTTCTTTGTCTTGTTCAACGTAAATATCAGGGTTGACCAGGGTAATATCTAGCTCCAAAGTCCGCCTAAAGAGAAGCGCTAGTGGATCAAAAACCACGTCTACACCCTCTACCGAAGCGCGGTCGGGGTCAGTGGGCGTAACTGGTATCGAGGAGGCACCAAAGCGCAGATTGTTGATGGAAAAGCCTTCGACTTTCCCCAGTTGCACGGGTCGTTTCAGCGTTTGACTGAGATTTTCTTCAACAATTGGTGCTAACCGCTGATGGACAAAAATCCACGCCCACCAGACCCCGCCAATTGTGCCAAGCAACAGGATAATTCCCAGGCCAAGGCCGGTGCGGCTTAAGAGTACCCATAGACGCCGGTTGGAACGGGTAGCTGCTGTTTCATTACCCGAATTTGGGGAGTTCTTCATAGAAAACTAGCAACGGCGGTAACGAGGGTGTCTTTAGACATGATTACAGGCTTCTACCGATGAATACTATCGGCTTGTCCTATGTTAAGTGTCAACTCTGCTCCTTACACCTGTTCCTTATATTTGGGAATTTTCCCACACTCGCGTACGCAGAATGAGACTTGCTTTGAAAGGGTCTGCCTGCGATCGCGTAGGTGACACTCTTAACCTACAATCAATGCATAATCCAAAAGACTTGAGTAGCGCTGATATGTTTCACCAATCCGTCCATTTTCTAAAAATCATTCTCTTTTAGAGTTTTGATTTCTGATTTTGGTTCGTAGAAGATTGGCGGCGATCGCGCTCATGCGAAGCGAGGCGTTAGCCTAGCGCTGAAAGAGTCAGTTCGAGTCTATCGCAGTAGCCACTGATAACCCTTTATTTGTGGCGACCTTAAGCTGGAAATGATTTCACTAGTATTTAATCTAGGGTGGCTTTAATCATACATTTGGCTTGCAGTACAACCAGCTCCCCTGTCTCAAAAACCGAACAACGCTGCATCAAACCAGACATGGCTGGAATCATTCCCCGATCTAGCATTCCTAACATCTCTTTCGCTAGCGGCTGCCACTGCCTAAACCAAGGATTGTTGGTAATATATTCAGAAGTAAATGCTGCGCGATCCAGCAAGAAAAAATCCACATCATAGGTTTGAATAAAATTTTGAATTTCTGCCAAATTCTGAGTGTACTGAGTGTGAATTAAATCGGTAGCTCGTTGGCGAATTTGACGCTCGTATATTACATGATAAGGATTTGCATACTCCCACCCGACTAAAATAGCTCTCTGGGAAAAAGTAGGCAGGTTATCCACTTCTTCCGATAAAGAAGCAATCAGAATATTTTTAGGTTGTTCCTGAAAAAATTCATATAGTGCAGGTGCCTTACCAACGACATAGTTACTGTTTGGAAATTTCTCCAATAAGTACGGATAAAAGAGCATTGTAGTTCCTAAGAGAGTAGTGAATCCCAAAGCTATGAACTGCCGTCGAATTAAAAATTTATCTTGCTGCTTTGCCCATTTAAAAACTGCATCAAGCAGTGCGACTAATACGATTGCTGCACTCAAAATCATCACCAACTTGAAGCTATATCGCGTGTAACGAGCCGGAGCAAAAAGCTTGTAGAGCATGGCATGAGCAGCCAAAAATATCCCGAAAGATGCTAGCGCAATCTGAGGCAAAATGGTGATGTTGCTGGCAATTTGCTTAATTAGGGGAAACCTGTCGGGATAGCGCATCAAGATTGGCAAGAATAATCCCAGCAGAGATAGGGGATGTTCAAACACATTAGGCAAAAGACCACTATGTTGCCCAAATAGCCAAAACCACAGGGGATTAGTGTTATCAAAAAAAGGAATTCTTCCCGTTTGAGAAAATGCTGGTAGC
Organism: Trichocoleus sp. ST-U2; assembly: GCF_039961875.1. Classification (NCBI taxonomy): domain Bacteria; kingdom Bacillati; phylum Cyanobacteriota; class Cyanophyceae; order Leptolyngbyales; family Trichocoleusaceae; genus Trichocoleus; species Trichocoleus sp. ST-U2. The sequence goes on from NZ_JAMPJY010000038.1 coordinate 38,590, forward strand.
GATCTTAGCTCCATCCCAGCGATCGCTGGGCCAACTTCAGAGGATTTCAAAGCATAGGGCAAGATCGCTAGCAGGCAAAATCCCAGCCCAGTAGCGCCGAACAGATAATCAAGCCGATTCTTAGATAGATGGAGTCGCTGTCCGTCCCAGCGCCACAGTCTCAAGATTAAGATTCCGGCTAAAATGAACAACAACGGGGGATAAAACAATCCAGCCAAAGCGATCGCGCCTAGACATAAAAATAAAGAGCGCCGCAGTAGATAGTACAAAAATGCTAGAAAAAATAAATAAATAAAAGATCGGGGAGTGCTAGAAACTAAATCATCTCTCATAGAAAGATTTTGATTGAGTAGCAGCGTACTAATAAATCCTGCTGCTGGTACCGGAAATATTTCCAGGCAGACTGCAAAACAGTAGGTGGTTGTCAGCAGTGTCAAAAAGACTGGTAGTAATTTACTCAAGCCAAGTGGCTCAATCCCCAAAAATGCTATCAATCGATAGAAAGCAGCATATCCCGAGGGGGTTATAGCTTGAAAATAGTCAGCAATAAAATCATTCGGAAACAAGCTTGAGTCTACAAATCGCTGCATCCAAAACACATATACCCGCGCATCATCTTGCACCACATACGAGCTACTGAAAGCCTGCTTGAGTCCCAAAAAACTATAAATGAGGGCGAAAGTTAAGCTTAAAGTGAACCAAAATATCATCTGAGATTTAGAAGTTTTAGCAGTCGAGGTTGTTAAAAATTTGTGCAGGTGAGTGATTACCATAGGTAAGGTGACAGACTTAAGTTGAATGGGCAAAATGAAACGGAATAGACAAACCCCGTAATCCGACGCTAAGCAGAATTAAACTTAAAGCTCTTCATCAGACTAGACACGGCTGGGATAGTTCCTTGTTTCAGGGAAGCAGGAGCGTCTCCTAGGCGGCAGATGCAGGTAAGGGAGTAGCCGCATAAAGCAGCATACGCTACGTGAGGAGCGTATACACGTACCTGCGCTCCTCGCGTAGCGCTTTTCGCTCTCATCAACAAAATGCTCCCAGTTAGCTGCCTGGAGCGTACACAGGACACGCTCCAGGTAGCTTGCATCAGTTTGATGGGGTTGTAAGGGCACATGAACCCTTAGTGTCACCAGGGGTTCATGTGCGGAACTATGGCATTCGACTGAGTAATTGGGCTAGACTTTGGACTTGAACGCCTTTGGATTTGTCGCGCTCATCGCCATTATTTGTCAATGACGCTACATCAATTACCAACCTGCTAACAGCTAGTAGAAACAAAAATATGGGGAAAATTTTAGTTACTGGTGCCGCTGGTTTTGTTGGTTTTTACTTGTGTAAACTGCTGCTAGATAGAGGAGAAGAGGTCATTGGCATCGATAATCTCAATGATTATTATGATGTCAATTTAAAACAAGCTCGTCTGGAGCAACTGAAGGACAAAAATAATTTCCAATTTTACAAACTTGACTTGGCTGACCGTCAAGGAATTGCTGAGTTATTCGCGAATTCCCAGATTGAACAAGTACTACATATGGCTGCCCAAGCCGGTGTACGTTACTCGCTGCAAAATCCCCATGCTTATGTTGATAGCAATTTGGTGGGATTTACGAATATCTTAGAGGGGTGTCGGCATTCGCAAGTTAAACACTTGGTGTTTGCTTCTTCTAGTTCAGTTTATGGGGCAAATAAGAAAATGCCTTTTTCGGTGCATGACAATGTAGATCATCCGGTCAGCTTGTATGCAGCTAGTAAAAAGGCAAATGAACTGATGGCGCATACCTACAGTCATTTGTATGGTTTACCAACGACTGGCTTGCGCTTTTTTACAGTATATGGGCCGTGGGGTCGTCCAGATATGGCAATGTTTTTGTTTACCAAAGCCATTTTAGGAGGGCGTCCGATTGATGTTTTTAATTATGGTAAAATGCGGCGCGATTTTACATACATTGATGACATTGCAGAAGGAGTTTTACGAGTAGCTGATAAAATTCCACAACCAAATCCTGATCTAGCAGGAGCTGACTCCGATCCGGGAGTGAGTGCCGCACCTTATAAAATTTACAATATTGGCAATAATACGCCGGTTGAATTAGGGCGTTTTATCGAGGTTTTGGAAGATTGCCTCGGTACGAAGGCAGTGAAAAATATGCTGCCAATGCAACCGGGAGATGTTCCTGAAACTTATGCCGATATTAGCGATCTACAAAGAGATGTTGGGTTCAAGCCTAGTACACCCATTGAGGTTGGAATTCCGCGTTTTGTTGAGTGGTATCGCTCTTTTTATGGAGCTTAGCGGTTAGTTATCAGTCATTAGTTCTATCCATGATTTAAAAAAATGACTAGAAACTAATGACTAATTCTTAACAATTAATCGCCAAGAGCTAGCGCAATCCAAGTTTCTTTTGCAAGAGTTTCTTGGCATTCTCTACTTCTGATTCTTGATTAGAGGTGTAGTAGCGATCGTAGTAATAGTACGATCCACCGGCGTTTCTTCTCACACCGTTGGCAACCATACCCAAGACGGGGGCACTAGAGATTTTTAATGCATCTATCGCTTGTAGCAGGATGGAGCGATCGGTTTTGCCCAGTCTCGCTACCATGATCACGCCATTGGTATGGACAGCCAGGAGTCTGCCATCTGCCAGACCTAGTATCGGTGGCGTGTCATAAATCACTAGATCAAAAACAGCGTTCAACTGCTCCATCAAATACTGCATTCGCTTGGAGGAAAGCAGTCTGGTTGGGTCTGGTGGGATTTGTCCAGCGGTTAGCACGTAGAGATTGTCCCAGGAGGGCAAGCGCTGGATGGCTTCTCTGGGAGTTAGACCTGTGGCAATGACGTTGCTCAGCCCCTGGTGATTTTCTAAACCGAGGACATTATGAACCTGAGGACGCCGCAAATCTGCATCTACCAACAAAACTCGCTGTCCCATTGCCGCAGCCGCCTGTGCTAGGTGTACGGATACAGTGGATTTACCATCACCTGGGGACGCTGAGCTAACCACTAGCGAGTGGATGGGGGTATCAGAACCGAGAAAACGAATATTGGTATGGAGAGAACGGAAGGATTCTAAGAAGGGAGAAGCATTGTACCAACTAGCTTTGCGAGTGGTGGCACGCTCTTTGGATGGGGTCTCTCCGTTTTGGTTTTTGGCTGAGGCTCCGTTTCCATTTGGCTGGGCGAAGTTGGCGAGTTCTGCGATGGGTTTGAATAGTTTGAGTTCTTTGTGGTGGGGAATCAAGCCAAGAATGGGTAGTCGGGTGCTGTCTTTGAGTTCTTCGGGGGAGTGGAAAACATTGTCGAGTCGCTCTGCTAATAAGGCAGATGCCAGCCCTAACATTACCCCAGCGATCGCGCCTAATATCAGATTCCGCTTGGGCTTGGGAAAGATAGGATCTTCTGGCTTTTGGGGTTTGGCGATTAGCTGCCAGGGGAGAGCTTTCTGTGCTGCTTCAATTTGCAGGGTTTCCCGAACGGCTAGAAAGCGGTTTAAACTCTCGGTTGCGACGTTGAGTTCCCGCTGTAAATCTGTGTACTGACGGGCAATCAGGGGCAGTAGTCTAACTTGTTGATTTAAGCGCTTTTCGGCTTGGGCGATCGCATTGCCACGAACTTCCAAAACCTGAACTTGGTTTGCTGCATCTACAAATTGCTGAATCAGCTCTAGGCGCACCGTGCTAGGGGAAGACAAATATTGCCGTTCGTTGATACCAGACAGGTTATTTCCCAGTACCGCCGCCGCTTCTTGTTGCAACAAGGGCAGCAAATTTTGCTTCTGCTCTTTGAGTGATTGAATAGTAGGGCTTTCTTCCAGAAACCGGGCTGACTCGGTAGCAAGCTTGGTTTCGACTTCCTTGAGTTTGTTGAGTAACTGTTGGTAGCGGGGTGCTTCCGAAAGAGATGCGGCTGCGATCGCTTGATTGGGGGGTAATCCTAACTGCTTTTGTAACGTTGCATACAACGAACGGACTTCATTATGTTTTAGTTGGTTATCGAGTTTTTGTTCCTCAACATTTGAGGCTAGCACGGCAAGTTGTTTGGCTTGTTCTTCCGGATCGAGGATGTTGTAACGCTGCCGGAACGTTTGCAGTTGTCCCTGGAGTTTGTCCACCCGTTGTTGAAGTCCAGGAAGTTGACCGTCTACAAACTTAATTCCCTGGTTGAGGTTAGTTTGCCGCTCCTGAAGAGAGTACCTCAAATAAACTTTAGCCAACTCGAATAATACATACTTGATTTTGTCGGGATCGGTATCGCGGTAACGTACTTCTAAAATTTTTGTTTTATCTATTTGGGTAATTGTTAGGTTGTTTTCAAGAATGAGTGATTCATAGTCGATATCGGGATAGCGCTTTTGGATCTGAGCGATGAATGCCGCCATCCGTTCAGAACTAAGTAAAACTTTAATTTGGGTTTCGTAATCCAGACTAGAGTCGTTGAGAGCTGGCTCGATTGCCTGCAATTGAGTAAGTTTAGTCAGCTTATTTTCAGCCGTGACGGGTTCCACCAGGAGTTGGAACTTTCCTTCATACTTGGGTGTCTGGCTGAATGTCCATAAGCCGATTCCAGTCGTGACAACGATCGCCACCCCCGCAATCACCAAAGCACGGCGACGCACCACATTCAAGAGCTGACGAACATTCAAGTCGTCCTGGCTGTTTTCCAGAAACTGAGTTTCGTCGGTTAGCGGCAATGGCTGAAATTGCTTGCCATTCCCTTTCGGCGATGACGGTTGAGAAAATTGGCCCGCTTCCATCTAAACCCCTGCACCTTGTTGGCTTGGTTGACGCGATCGCCAGGGAGATTCCTGGTTCTAGCCTCATTTTGTACCATGAATGTGCAGGATGCTACATCCAAACGATCGAATTTTTTACTCAGCTCTTGATTGTGGCTCTCCAGACCTAGGCAGCCACGTTTTTACTCGAAGATTCTAAAGAAGTTGAATAAGCTGAAAACCCCTCCCAGCGGACTCAACACCGTCCCCAGCGTGTCTGAGAAATTAGCGAGGTTAGAGCGGTTCACCACCACCACGTCGTTATTGCGTAGAATCGGATTGTTTTGATCGTTGATGCCCTGAGCAAAATTGACCGGGACGTTCCGCTTTGATATGGTGCCATTGGCGTTGAGACGAATTAGCTCTACCGAACTCCTCCGGGCACGATTGTTAAATCCTCCGGCTGCCAGCACCGCTTGATTCAAGGTCGTATTGGGTGGCAGTTCAATCGTCCCTGCTTTGGCAACTTCCCCGACCACATTGACCCGAATGGTATTGGGAGAGAAGCTAGCCGATGCGACTTGGGGTACCTCAGAGGGATCGATATTGCTAGCAGTAGGCACCACCACGGTATCTCCCTCTTGCAAGATGACATCTTGGGTGACATCCCCGGACTGTAAAAGTTGCCAGAGGTTGATATTGAGGACTTTTTCGGGTCCTGAACGGGCGGAACGGCGGACTTGAACCTGGCGAATATCTGCTAAGGAGGTAATTCCCCCTGCGACTTGAATGGCTTGGGTTACGGTGGCAGGAGTGCTGCTAGAAGCCGCAGTCGCATTCGCCTCAGGGGGAGTATTCGCAGTGGCAATGGTCGTTGGTGACACGATATAAGGCCCTGGACGGGATACTTCTCCGACTACGACAATCTTGATCGGCCCGGTGTTCTGGGGCGCAAAGCTGGCATCCGCTAAGGTACGGGATTCATCGGCGTTGATTTGGGGGCTGGTGGGGATAAACAGCGAGTCTCCATCTCGCAAGGTAAGGTCTTGACTCAAATCACCGTTGTTGAGTAATTCCCAGAGATTGACAGCGATGACTCCCGATGAACCGGGCGAAAGGCGGCGCAGTTCTACTTGGCGGATATTGGCGGCTTGAGTAATGCCCCCAGCCAATTGTAGTGCTTGCGTGACGGTGGGAAATTGAGTGCCTTCGGTTAAGTTAACCGTGTAGGAACCCGGACGATTGACTTCCCCAGCCACGGCGATTTTGACCGGACGGGGTGCCAGCAGAGTAATGGTCAGCAAGGGGCGTCGGATGTAGCGACCGTATCTGCTAGAAATTTCATCGGTTGCTCTTTCGAGGCTCAATCCCTGAACGGCTACGCTGCCAATGATTGGCAGGTTGAGCGTACCATCGATTAGCACCTGGTACTCTCCGCTGTATTCAGGAACCTCAAAAATATCCAGCCGGACGCGATCGCCTGCGCCTAAAGTATATGGGGCCTCCGATCCACGTCTGGTAGATGTTCCCGCTGGGGCAGCAGAAGGGCGCAATCCGGGGAGTTGCGCGATCGCTGGTGATGAAACCGTCATTGCCGCCACAAATAGGAGCGCCAAGCCCACAACGGTTCGGGTAGCCAGTTTCGGAAAACTAGCACCGCTATTACAAAAATCAGAACTTGTTTCACGATGCCTTTTGGCGCTCAAGTTAGCACTCTTCATTCCAAATCTGTTAAACCTCGTTACACAAAGTCACGCCATTGACGGATACAATCCGTAAAAAGTTGCAGTATAAAGTTTAATCACCAACGTAATTTTCCCAAACTCGTGTACCTTTGAGGTGGCAAGGAATTTTTGGGTATGAGGAGGATAAGGTTATGACGCCAGCAACAGGTAGGAGCCGTGTCAGTGCAAGTAAAAAGAAATTGTGGTACCGGGTACACATCCTACTAAGTTCCATGTTTTTGGGCAGTACGATCCTCTATGCATCTGCCAGTCTGGCTACCACCAAGGCAAGTTCTACCAACGGGAATGCTTCAGCACCAGCCAAGGGTAGCGGTTCAATGGGTGATGCACTCTTAAAAACGATGCTGGGAGCTGACGCGCTGCGTTCTAACCCGCCTGCTCCTTCAACCACCACCCGTTCTAGCTCTTCGCTGCCAGCGATTAGCAATCCAGCCGCCCCAGGAAGAAGTTTACAGCAACCCGGAGCCGTCTCGACGCCCACTCAATTGGCTCAAGCCAGCTCCTTCCCGGATGTACAAGGTAGCTGGGCGCAGACCTTTATTGAAGCACTCGCACAGCGAGAAGTGATCGTAGGCTTTCCAGATGGCTCTTTCCGTCCTGACGAGCCGGTGACACGCGCTCAGTTTGCCGCCATGATCCGGAAGGCTTTTCAAAGACCTGCAATTCGCCAAGCGGTGGATTTTGTGGATGTACCTGCCAATTACTGGGGTTACACGGCGATTCAGGAAGCTTATCGGACGGGATTTCTAGAAGGATACCCCAACCAGGTTTTCCAGCCGAATCAAAACATCCCCCGCGTCCAAGTCTTGGTGTCTTTGGTCAGCGGACTTAACCTGAATCCAACCGCAGATACCGCCTCGATTTTAAATGGTTTATTTCAGGATGCTGGCAGCATTCCTGCCTATGCCCGCACTAGTGTTGCTGCTGCTGCACAAAATCAACTGGTTGTCAACTATCCAGATGTGGCGCTGTTAAATCCCAATCAGTTAGCCACCCGTGCTGACGTGGCAGCGTTTATTTACCAGGCTTTAGTGAATGCTGGGCAAGCGCCGCAGATTCCTCCAACGGATGTTGCCGCTCGTTACGTGGTTGGCTACGAACCAGTGGCAACAACACCGCCTCCCCTGACAGCAGAACAAGTTGCAGCCTTGCGCCAACAGTATCGGCTTCCTGCACCACCGATAGTAGAACAGCTGCGGCGGTTGATTGGGGGAAATTCTAGTATTACGACACCCACGGCTTTCGGCGCTGACCGAGGGCAGGCATTTATCGGAGCTGGCTTCCAAGAAAGAACCCGCAACAGCAACAAGGCAGATGGGGTAATCGCTGCGGGTATTGGTCTGGGCGATGCTCGCAAAGCCGTGGGTGTAGAAGGCGTTATCTCAATTTATGACCTATTCGGCGATGATAGCTTTGAAGATGGTGGCATCAGCTTCAAGATTCACCGTCAGTTTGCTAATGACCTAGCCGTGGCGGTTGGAGTGGAAAATATAGATACCTTTGGAAATCCCGATCCGGGGTACAGCACCGTTTACGGTGTCGTCAGTAAAGTTTTTCCGCTAGGATCTCGGACAACCGCAGGCTTCTCCCCCTCAGTTACTGCCTCTGTGGGTTTGGGTGGGGGTCGCTTTCGCTCAGTACCTGATATTGAGGCTGGCAGAGATTCTGTCAATCCGTTTGGTAGTATCGGCGTGCGCGTAGCTCAACCAATATCGGTCATTGCCGAATGGAGTGGTCAAGATTTGAATGTGGGTGCTTCGATCGCTCCATTCGAGAATATACCGCTGATCATCACTCCAGCGCTTGCTGATGTAACCGGAAATGCTGGTGATGGGGCACGTTTTATCCTAGGCGTCGGTTACGGCATTACTTTCTAAGTTCTTTGCTCACAAAACAAAAGCCATGAACATCAAACGTCTTTCTTTAAATCTCAGTCTAGGTTTAGTTTTAGGTTCTTCTCTACTGTTTTCGGAAACAGCATTTGCCCAAACTCCCGGCTTCAGTTCAGATGTCACCGGCCCGATTATGACGACTAGCGACGTTGTCAATGGAGCCTTCATACCCGACAGAGGCGGGCGGGGAAGACTCGCATTCAGAACGGAGGCGATCGCATCTGCTGTCAATCAGGCAGCAGCCACAGTCAACTCCCAGACCGCCAATAACAGCTTGGGGAACGTTTTGACAGGGACTGGAAATGTTGCTGCTAGCGCCAGCCAGCTGGAAAGCGGTCTGGTGAATGCTACTGAAGGCATTAATCCGACCCTGGCTCGTGACGTGGTTGCCAACTTGCAAGGGTTAACTGCAAATGGTAGGGTCGATGCGGTTCGGCTGGCGGCGGCAGTTGAAGCCTACAATGCTCTCATAAACTCCAGTAGCGGCGTATTTTTGAGCGAGCCTCCCGATGAGCTGCTAGCGATTCAATCCGTCCTAGCCGCCTTGCTGAATGCGGCTTTTGGAGCAGGTTAATGCTGTCGTTATTGCAGCGTCTATGTACTGAAGTTCGATGGAAGTAGCATTTGGTTGAGATGTCAGGGGTAACATTTAGGTTAACTCAACTCGTATGTTGCCCTGTCTTAATCTTTGGTATTAGCTTTAAGCCAGAAATGCAACAAATATCATAATCATTACAAACTACTTTCTATCCTTAATTGACAAATAGATAGGATAGATTTAAGTAGACATTTATGTTTTTCGTTAAATACATTTCCAGAACGGTACGTTTTCTTAAGCTCCCTGATGGCGACAAAAACCTCAGTAAGCGAGTCTTACATGGAATTTCATGGGCAGTTGTAAGCACCGTCATTAGTAGATCTTTAACTTTCGGAATAGCTCTTATTCAGTCTAATCTTTTAGGTAAGCAGGGATATGGAGAGCTGGGAATGGTCTTAAGCACTTTACTGTTATTTGGAGTGCTGTCTTCAGGATACGGAGCGACTTGCTCCAAGTTTATTTCTGAGCTAAGACTTACCTACCCAGTCCGGGCTGCACGAATATTTGCTCTGTCAACAACATGGGTTGTAATTCTAACCATAATAACTTCTAGTGCTTTAATAATTTTTTCGGATTTTATAGCCAATAATATTTTAAATGAACCCCGTTTAGCACCCCTGCTTAAACTCGCTGCGATCGCACTGGGTATACAATCATTAATTGGTGTTTGTAATGGTGTTCTTTATGGTTTACAGGCATTTAAAATACTTAATCTTGCCACACTTTCTCAGGTGATTGTATGGTTTCCTGCAACAGCTATGCTTACATATCAATGGGGTTTGTTAGGGGCTATGTTTGCTTACGTAATCTCCTATATTTTAAGCTTCCTAATATATATTTTGGCTGTAGTGAAAGAGTGCAAGAGGCATAACTTTTTGCCTGTTTTTGATAATATGTGGCTAGAATCTTCAGTTTTAGTTAATTACACTTTGCCAATTGTCATCAATAATTTCCTAGTCATTCCCACTAATTGGATAGGTAATGCCATTTTGAGCCAGCAAAGGAATGGCTACTCATCTCTAGGCGGCTACAATGCAGCTAGCCAGTGGCGAATTTTAGTTTTACAGGGACCATTTTTGCTCCAGTCAACTCTCAGCCCAGTCCTGAGCGAAATGTTGGGAAAAGGTGATATATCCGGGTTTTCCAAATTATTTTATATTGCTTATAGAACTGTTTTTGGAATAGTCATACTGACAGGGGTATCAGCTATACTTTTTAGTAAATCACTTTTAACTATCTTTGGTAAAGATTTTACATCTGAATACCTTTTGATGGGATTGATTATGCTTACGGCAACAATTATATCTTTATCGGGTATTGTAGGAATGGCTCTTCAGTTAATTAATCGTAATTGGATAGCTTTACTTGTTAATATAGTCATGGGAGTTGTATCAATCGGACTAATCGTTGTGCTGGTTCCTCAATATAGTTCAGTAGGATTAGCATTTGCCTTTACTATGGCTTATTTACTACAAAGTTTTTTGAGTATTTATTTATTAAATAAATTTATTCCAGAAATAAATTTATTTTTTATGAGTAACCTCCTGCTAAAAGCAGTATTAATCTGTGTAATAGCTGTTTTAGTGACGCAACTATCTGGTTGGATTGGTGCAGCTTGTCAGGGAATTACAATAATACTTGCAATTATGTTCAGTCAGCAGATATTTCATGAAAGTGTTTCAAAAATGAAAAAGTATAATAATAAAATAAATAATAGTGGTTAAAAAATTTGTAATATTTTGAATGAAAAAATATTTTATTATTGTAATATCATAAAGAAATCAATCATCAAGACATTGCCCTATATTAATTATGCATTTTTCGGAGTAGATGAGTTTCGTTTGCCATTTTGAAGGGTATTTTGTAAAGCAAAGCCAAAATTTTAGATATTACTGCTGTTTCAAAAGCCTATACGCAGAGTCTCTTAGATCCTGAATTTAAGGTTTTTGCCAATGGTATGGAATTAAAAATTATTTATTATAAAAGGGCTGAAACAATACTCAATACTGTTAAGTACCGTAAGAATAACCTTAAAAGACTTTATTACTAAACTTGATTATACACCTCTACGTTCAGCTTTGAATGAAATATGTTTATCAGCAATCATCAAGCAGAATGTTAAAATACACTATCGCAACCTTTGTTGGGCTGTTATTCTTTCAATACCAAGCAAGACTAAATTCACTCTGTTGTAACCTATGAAATTTGCAAATGGAGCTATAGGAATCGCTAATTTGAATGCTACCATGCTCAGATGTGGAGTTACATTAAATCCAGAAGAATTTATTAGGATTATCAGCAATACGTATCACGCAATTGAAGCCGAAAGCTATGACGATACACATATTGAGATTACGCAGTTTGCTAAGCCTTTCTTTAAAGAAGTTTTGCTCCAAACGCTAGATATTATCCCACATTCCTTTAGTGTTCTTGATCTTGGATGTGGCACTGGTTATGCTTTACAGACACTCCTTGAGATTTGTCCCAAAAGCCGTTTGCACCAAGTAATGTGTAGCGATCTCAGTTCAGACATGGTGGTGAAAGCGCAGCAGAACTTAACAGCTAAAAATATAACTACTGAAACTTTTGTAGGTACTGTTGCAGATTTAGTAATGTGGACTCAACCTTTTGATATGGTCTTGACTAATTCTGTCCTCCATCATATTGCAGATATAGAAAGTTTCTTAGCAAACATTGCTTCTTTAGTAAAACCAGGAGGAGTCTATGTCATGGGTCATGAGCCATCATCAAGGTTCATGGCTAATCCAGAGTGCCGTGCAGCTTATGAACGCTGGCAGACATTACGAACTTGGAGGCGGCGATTGTGGTTTATAGATCCCTTATTTTATAAACGAGTCCTTAGCAAATGGTCAGGACATAGTCAACCAGACATCCTTCAGAAAACATCTGATAAACTGCTACGTACAGGAGTAATTACTAAGCCGTTAACCCCTCGCGAGGTTCGGATGATGGTTGATATTCATGCTCCTTGTGATCTTCCTGGAGATTTCTGTTTAGGATTACCAGGGTTTGATCCCTTGAAGCTTGGGTCTGAGTATCTGCCTGGCTTTCATACCATATGTTGGCGTTCTTACAATGCCTGGATAGCACCCGCTAAATGGGCAAAGACAGCCAATGCTTTGAACAAAAAATTTTCCTTAGATGGCGGCAGCTTTACAGCTGCTTGGCAACGTGATAGAAAACCTAATTAGTAATCTTTTAACTTGAATCAAAATGCACATAGGTTTTGTCACTACAACATTTCCACCAGATAATGGCTGGGATGGTATAGGCTCCTATGTATTTCATATGTCTCGGGGATTGGTATCTCTAGGACATCAAGTGACAGTTATTTGTGGCTTTGGTAAAGAACCACGAGAATCTTCTGAAAATGGCCTGCGAATCATACGAGGATTAAACACGCAAAGAGCGAATGTTCAAAATTTACAAGCCCAAGCATTTAAGCTTTTAGTTCAGGTAATTCAAGAACATAATTTAGACGTAGTTGAATTTCCAGAGTACAGCGCACTTGGGTTAGAATTTCAAAGGCAATACCCGAATTTTCCAACAGTGGTGAAGCTCCACGGTGATAGTCAACTTTGCCGCCTGGGTGCAGCTCCCTTACTGAAGCGATGGACAATACAGTTAGATTACCAAATTCGCCCCAACTTACTGGCTCAAATGGAAAGAGAAACTATTGCACGTGCTGATGCAGTTGTATCCCCTTCAACTTGGCTTATGCAGCAGTGCTTAAAGCGTCGGTGGTACCTTCCTAAGTCTCGTTACATTATTGCAAATCCATTCGGCGGTTGGGTTTATGAACCAGACTTTTTGTCTGAAAAAGACTATACAATTCCTAGAGTCGTATCATTAGGTCGATTAGATTTCCTCAAGGGTGCCGCTCAAATGCCTTCTATCTTTCGTAGTGTCTGGCAAGAGCTTCCTGAGACTTGTTTTGAAGTTCTGGGGCAATCAATCCCTCGTAAGGATGGAAGCAATTGGGGCGATTGGCTTATAAGTAGAATTTCTAAAGAACACCATTCCCAAGTAGCAATTCGAGGGGGAATTCCTTACCTTGACTTACCCAGTTACTTGAATAAACATTCTGTAGGTTTCTTCGCCTCAACTTGGGAAAGTTTTGGGTACACCCATGTGGAATGTATGTATGCTGGTATTGCCTGTGTCATTGGTTCTAATGGTGGAGCGCAGGAATTAGGGATTAATGGTGTGAGTTGTTTGAACACTTCGCGTACAGGAGAGAATATTGCGAAAGGCTTAGTGAAATTGTTAAAAAATTCAGCTCTAAGAAGAACTATTAGTGAAACAGCTCGTCAACACGTTCTTAATAAATATTCCCCAACTGGCATTGCGAATCAGATGACGGAAGTTTATCAGCGGACGATTCAGAGGGGACAATCACAATGAATACCTGGCAGGCTGCATGGGTGCTTTCTTCGCTTATGGCAGGGGGAATATTTTTCTTTTCCAAGAAAAGCAGGCTTACATTTATAGAGAGCCTTCTACTGGCAATAGCTTGGTTTCCGGCTCCCCTATTTTATGCCGTTAAAGGTTCAAATAGCGTTGTATATCTGTTCGATTTTGCAGTCCCTTTCGCTTTGTATTTTGCTATAGAAAGATGGAAGTTTGTACCTCAAAATATTCGAGTGGTCAGTGGACTTTTGTTCTTTTCGGCAGGATTTATGCCTGTGTTTACAGCCATAGGCTACGCAACGCAGCAAGTTACATTTTTGCTAGCTCTTATCAATATGTACCGGCTTATAGGAGCCATGTCCTTATTAGTCTATTTCAGTGCTATCCGACCAAATCGACCAATCAAACAAACATGGATAATGACTGGATTTGTATGGGGATGTTTAGTTATTATCCTGGCAATGTTTCTTCAAGGGCAAGAATATGTCAACAGTAATGTTTTAGAAGCTATTAGAGCCGTTACCGATCCAAATTACATTCGCTATGAAAATGATCTTAATCAGAAGTTTATTGTTCTTGGAATGTTTAGAGGCTCCTTAGGTATTTTAGGAGGTCTGGCTGTAGCTTTGTCCATAACCAAAAATCCAAAAGCAGAATTCCCCCCTTTTTTACGTTTAATCAGTGGTATTTCTGGCATTTTAATAATTTTTTTAACAGGTTCAAAAACAGCTTTGGTATCTGTTGTATTTATAGTATTATTAGTTATCTTAAGTAGGGGGTCTTTTTCATCTCGCATTACAGCTTTAGTGGTTTCATTAATTACGGCAGGAGCCGTTTTTTTTGTATTTACCTCTTCTGATGCATTTAAATATATTCCAGTAGGTATGCGTGACATAATTACCTCTAAAGGTTCATCAGCAGAAACTCTTGATTCTCGTATTATTAGATATATAGAATCTTTTAAAACTTTAAATGAACATCCTGAAATATTAACAGGTTTTATTTCCGAACTCCCTTTTTATTCAGGAACTAGAGAATTAAACTTAAGTTACTTTCATAATGAATATCTATCAATACTTATGCTAGGAGGAATTTGGAGCATTACTACATATGTAGTAGGTTTATGGAAAATGGGTCAGTTATTCTTCTTCCAAAAAAACCAGTATTTAGGGTTTCAAAATTTTGCTGGTCTATTATTTATTGAATCTATTGTACAGGGCTTATCTGTTGCCCATTTACAGCCAGCTCTTCTGTTTGTCACCCCTGTAGCTATTAGTTGCTGTATATATGGTTTTGGTAGTATCCCCGAGTATAAGCAGGTAAAAATTGCCGATGATCGAGCTTTAGTAAATACCAGAGAAAAAAGCAAGTTTAAATTTAATTAATTTATAAGGTGGAATAAACGAAGAAATGAATCTAGCTGATTCAGTAACCATTGGAATAACTACAAAAAATCGAAGTTGCGAACTTGATGAAACTCTTAATAGGTTAGTGGCGTTTAAGTTAAATGATTTACCCATAATTATTTTTGATGATGCTTCTGATGAGCCTGTTGATACATTAGCAAAAACTTTAAGTCAATTTAAAAAGTTGACACTTATTAGGAATAAGCAAAGTAAGGGATTGGTTGTTAACCGAAATCGGATAATTGAAATGGCTAAAACTGCATACTTAATCAGCCTTGATGACGACTCTTGTTTTGCAGATGAGCCACCTTTAGAAAATTCTATTAAGTATCTAGAACGGTATCCACTTGTAGTAGCGTTAGAGTTTGCAAATATTGAAATTAATCAACTAAAGGCTCAAAATATAAAACCAGAAATTCATATAGTAAAAACCTATACAGGATGCGGACATATCCTACGCTGCTCTACCTTCCTTGAGCTAGGTGGTTATCGCGAGTATTTCTTCCAAATGGCCGAAGAAAGTGATTTTTGCCAACGAGCTTGGCGAAAAGGGTATGAAATCCATACATTTCCTAGTATAGTTGTGCATCATCGCCGCACTTCTACATCTCGATTGCCTGATAAAATAGCTTTTTACCAAGTTAGAAATATTGTTTTATACAATCTTTTAAACAAGCCGTTTCTAGTTGGGGTTATGAATGCAATTGCCATCTATCCACTTTTAGTAACGAAAAATTTACGGTATCCAAAGTTGATTTTGCACACTACTCTAGGTTGGATAAATGGAATAATTTCTGTAGCAATCTATTGGAAAGACCGCACACCGATGTCTTGGACTCAATATTCTACTTATAAGAGTTTGCCTGTTCCAGTTGAACCTCAAAATAGTTTAAAAAGCTAAATATATATAGATATAATCGAAGTTGTTGATAGGGAAAATCAATGAACATAAATACAGTTGTCAATGCAAATAATAATGTTTATGCTGATGAAAAACTATCTTTCTCGGATATGCCAAAACGTTTTCCTCGACATAGAAATGAGGCACTGGTAAGTTTAGCCGGTTCCGGTCATCGAGTTTTAGAAATAGGATGTGGTGGAGGAAATGTTCTTTATAATCTTAAAAATCGTTTTGATGAACTTTATGGATTAGAAATTTCGCCAATTCGGGCTGAAAAAGTCAAAAAAGAATTGATGAGAAATGGCTTAAAAGACAATATACTTGTTGGCAACATTGAGGATAAATTAGAATTCTCAGAAGGTTTCTTCGATGTTATAGTATGGGCAGATGTCATAGAGCATGTTGTAGATTTATGGTCAGCAATGGCTGAAATAAAAAGATTACTGGCTACTAATGGAAGGCTAGTAACCTGTACTCCCAATATTGCGGAACTACGTCGCCGATTACTCTTGTTAATAGGTCGATTTCCATCCACTGGAGGCACTGATGAAGGTTTGAATGTAAAGCCTAAAGACCTTTTTGATGGAGGTCATTTGCACTATTTCACGTTTTCGTCTTTGGCTAAGTTGTATCGACGATACGATATAGAGCCAACTGAATCTTTGGGTTTTGGAAGACTAGGGCGTTTTCATAATATATACCCACCTTTATTTTCTAGTGCTATCTGCCTGGTTGGGAGAAAACATAGCGAAGAAGGAAAATAAAATGCCTACTTTAGCTATACTTTTCACTAACTATGGCCCCTACCATGTAGCTCGCCTGGAAGGCTGTCAACAAGTCTATAGGCAATCAAACTGGAATGTAGTTGGCTTAGAATTAGCGTGTTCCCAGGCTGCTTATGCTTGGAGACCTGAAAATAAAACTAATGTTGTCTCTATATTTCCAGACCAACAACTTGAGCAAATTAAGTTTGTTCGGCTTATACAACGGTTTTTTACTGTTCTATCAGAGGTTTCTCCTGATGCTTTAGCAATCGCAGGGTACGCCAGACCTACTATGCTTTTAGCTTTACTGTGGTGCCTCTGGCATGGAAAAATCGCTATCTTGCTATCTGACTCTAAGGAAGATGATGCACCTCGTAGTTGGTGGCGGGAAACACTTAAAAGCTGGATACTTAAAGGGTATAAAGCGGCATTAGTAGCTGGACAAACACACAAGAGTTACTTAGTTAAATTAGGCATGGCTCCCAATACTATTTTCTTGGGGTATGACGTAGTAGCTAATGAAATATTTTCTCCTCAAAAGATTAAATGTCTTCCGAGACCTGTTGAAAAACCTTATTTTCTGGCCGTCAATCGTTTTATACCTGAGAAAAATATTTTTGGATTGATCTCATCTTATGCAGCCTATTACCAGAAAGCCGATTCTCGTGCCTGGGATTTAGTCCTGTGTGGGGACGGTCAACTTCGCTGCCAAATTGAACAGTATATTGCTGAATTAGCTTTACAAAACGTTGTCCATTTACCAGGCTTTCTTCAGCAGAATGAATTGCTTCCTTACTTAGCCCATGCCAGCTGCTTTGTTCATGCCAGTATTAAGGATACTTGGGGACTTGTCGTAAACGAAGCAATGGCAGCAGGGTTGCCGGTCTTAGTTTCCAAGCGCTGCGGTTGTTTTGAGGATTTAGTTATTGAGGGTAAGAACGGTTTTGGGTTTGCCCCTGAAAAGCCGGAGCAACTGGCTGAGCTAATGAGAAAAATAAGTTCAAAAACAGTAGATTTAAAAGTAATGGGAGCAGCATCGTTTGAACATATTCAAAACTTTTCTCCAATCTATTTTGCAGAAAGTTTGATGCAAGCTGTTGAATCTGCGCTAGTGCATAATTAGCTTCCACGTACTAAATTGTATGTAGTATAATATTCCACTTTAAAAGCTTTTGCCTGGAGTTGAGAAAAGTGAAAGTTCTCCATATCATTCCCTCAATCGCTCCAGTGCGAGGTGGAGCTAGTCTGGTAGTTTTGGAACTGGTTAAGGCATTGCGAGAGCATGGAGTAGAGACTGAGATTGTTACGACAAATGACAACGGCTGTGCGTTATTAGATGTCCCATTAGGGGAGTCCGTTGAGTACGAACAAGTTCCGGTTTGGTTTTTCCCTAGGTTTTCTCCACCTATTAATGCTGTAAGGGAATTTGCGTTTTCCAGTCAACTAACTGCTTGGCTTTGGCGGCATATTGCTTCATACGATATTTTGCACATCCGTGGCACTTTTTCATATCCATCTACGGTGGCAATGGTGATAGCTCGCATTAAAGGCATTCCCTACATTTTTCAACCTCAGGGTCAACTTTGTGAATGGCCTTTGCAACAGGGTGCCTTCAAAAAACAAATTTTCCTTACCTTGATACAGTGGGCTAACCTTAATGACAGCAAAACCCTTCATTTTACTTCCCAGCAGGAGGAGCAAGAAACCTCTAAACTGAGTCTGAAGGCACCCAGTTTTGTTCTGCACAATGGCTTGTTCACAGCAGATCCCATTCCAGAAGCTCACTATCGACTGCGGCAATTGCTTCAGGTTCCGGAGGATGAACCAGTCATCTTGTTCTTGTCTCGTCTCCACGCCAAGAAGGGTTTAGACTATCTTATTCCCGCCTTGGGGCAACTGGCAGATCAACGCTTTACCTTCGTATTGGCAGGAAGCGGTTCTCCTGAGTACGAGCATACTATTGATGATCTCTTAGCCACGGCTGGCATTTGCGATCGCACTTATCGCGCTGGCTTCGTCTCTGGTGAAATAAAAGACTTGTTGCTGCAAGGCGCGGATTTATTTGCGCTGACTTCCTACTCGGAAAATTTTGGCATTGCGGTTTTAGAAGCAATGGCAGCCGGGAAGCCAGTTCTCGCCACCTCTGGCGTTGCTCTCGCTTCTGTAGTAGAACAGTATCAACTTGGTTATGTAGCAGAACTGGATGTGGAAGCGATCGCGTCTGCTATTGAACACTGCCTGCACCATCCACAAGAAGCTCAACAAATGGGTCAATGTGCCCGAAAACTGGTTCTTGAGCAGTACACGTGGAGTCCTGTAGCGACCAAGATGATTGAAATTTACACCTCTATTCTTAAGTAAGCAGCCAATCTCTTTCCTTCAATGAGTAGTTCTAATAAATTTATGGCAACAATTTTACAACGCTATCAATATCCTTATCAAGATAGTAATTTAACTAATGCCCATGGCTTTTTGATGCCTCCACTGCTATCAATAATTCAAAATAATAAGAATACTGATGATAAAAAAAAGCTTCGGATTCTGGATTTAGGTGCAGGAAATGGAAGTCTCAGTCATGCGATCGCCCAGAAAGGGTATGAAGTTGTGGGGGTCGAGGAATCCGAGCAGGGCTTTTCCATAGCTCAACATAACTTTTCAGATTGTCATTTTATCCAAGCTAGTATTTACGATTTACCTTATGCTGAATTAGAAAATTCTTTTGATATAGTTATATCGGTGGAAGTAATTGAGCATCTTCTATACCCTAGAGAGTTAGTAAAAGCAGCTAACAAATGTCTTAAACCTAATGGAACTTTAATTTTGACTACACCTTATCACGGCTATATAAAAAATATTGTGCTTTCTCTTTCAGGCAGAATGGATAAGCACTTTCATGTTCTTTGGGATGGGGGTCATATTAAATTTTTTTCCGTAAAAACTTTGACTGAATTATTGAAGTCAGAAGGATATACAGATATTCATTTCAAGTTTGCTGGTAGATTTCCCTACGTTTGGAAATCAATGTTGTGTTCCTGTTCTCCGATGCGGCAAGAAACTTGATGCTGCTTTCTGTAATTATCTTAACAAAGGATGAAGAGGCAAACCTCCCTGAGTGTTTAGCTAGTCTGCAAAATCTAGGTGCAGAAGTTTTTGTAGTTGATGCTGGAAGTAGCGATCGCACAGTGGAAATCGCTAGAGAATCAGGTTGTCAAGTCTTCGAGCATCCTTTTGAGAATCATGCAGCTCAAATCAACTGGGCTATAGAGAATTTACCTATCAAAACTCCCTGGATTATGCGCCTCGATGCTGATGAGCGATTAACGCCAGAGTTAGTTGAAGAATTAAAACAAATCTTACCTTATACAGAGGAGAAAATAACTGGCTATCAAGTGAAACGCCGCGTGTTTTTCATGGGGCGTTGGATACGTCATGGCGGTTATTATCCGACTTGGTTACTGCGAATTTGGCGCACAGATTTTGGCGTTTGCGAACAGCGATGGATGGATGAACATATTGTTCTTAAACAGGGGAAAATTGCTAAATTTAAGCACGATATCATTGACGAAAACAAAAAAGGCTTGAGCTTCTGGATAGACAAGCACAACCGCTATGCAGATCGGGAAGTGAAAGATATGGTGAGCTTAGTAGCAGAAAAAGAAGACGATTTGTTAAAAAGCAGTCAATATTCTCAAGCTATTGGGCGACGCTGGATCAAAAAAAACCTCTACACGCGATCGCCTCTTTTCCTCCGCGCCTTTGTCTACTTCTTCATGCGATACATTATCGGCTTAGGTTTTCTAGATGGCGTAGAAGGTTTAATCTTCCATTTTTTACAAGGCTTTTGGTATCGCTTCTTAGTCGATGCCAAAATTTATGAAGAACAAAAGAAGCGATCGGCTCTTAGCTGAAAGTATGCCGCTATTTCAGCACAAACGTAAAAAGTACCGTTTTTTGTGTTTAGCAATCTCAGCGCTGATCGTCCTGCCGATTGGGATTATTCCCGTGCGAATAGCGATCGCTTTCTCTCAAACACCGATACCTCAGGCTATCTTCACCCTCGGCGGTGGTCCAGCCAGAGAAAAGTTCACTGCCCAATTTGCCCAAACTCATTCTTCCCTGGAAATCTGGGTTTCTTCCGGTACGCGCCCTGACAAAGCTCGTGAGTTTTTTCGAGACGCTGGCATTCCAGATGAACGAGTACATCTCGACCGGCGTGCGGTTGATACGGTAACTAACTTTACCTCTCTGGTGGCTGACTTTAAAAGTTTAAATATTCAGCATCTCTATTTGATTACTTCTGACTTTCATATGCGTCGCGCTATTGCGATCGCAACCGTCGTTCTGGGCAGCCGAGGTATTGCTTTCACCCCTGTGCGGATTCCCTCCAATCAACCGCTCGAATCCTGGCTCTACGTCCTCCGGGACTTCGGACGGGCGCTCTTTTGGATGGTAACTGGTCACACGGGTGCTAGTTTGAATCATCCAAAATTAAACATCAAATAATTTTAATTTTTACTGTTGGTAGTTCTAAATAAAATAAGTCTCTATGGCTCAGGGGGTAACAAGAAGGCTAGAACAAAGACTGGAGGCGAGAAGCAGCATGCAAGCCTTGCTGAAGATAGAGTTGCTTATTGCCACTAAGCTGCATCCAAGACTCTACCCA